>CALAFS010000024.1 GCA_937892405.1 uncultured Clostridia bacterium | reverse complement strand
TTTCTGTGTCATTACTTTTTTTATCTGTTGCACTTATATTGTAAACCTAAGATTATGAATTCAGAACTTAGAAAATGCAGAATTAAGAATTATGAATTCAGAATGATTTTAATCAAAGATTCTTTTCTCTCGCCAAAGGTTCTTTCGTCAAAAAGAGGGAAAGTCAAAAAAAGAGAAGTATGCGATCCCTTATCTCCTAATTCATAATTCTTCATTCTGCATTCTGAATTTACGAAGCGTTTCACCCGACCGCAGGTCGGATTTCACCGCGGCACCGTGAGGTGACGCTGTAGGGGTCGGCGCCCCGACGACCCGTTACGCCATACCTGCGCCATGCGTTCCTTTAAGGCACTTTCGCTCGCTTTCGTCGTAGGGGCGACCGATGGTCGCCCCTACAATGATGCCCTTCGTAAATTTCAAAAATGTAAATAATTCTATACAAAAAGCGCGTTTATTGTTTCTTCCGACAGATGATTTCTGTCTTTGCGGGGTCGATGCGGTCTTCTTGTACGATGATCTTTCCGATCTCGTCTGCGACGATTTTTCCGCCTGCGGGATTGTAGACGCTGTCCGTTCGTCCGACAAGCTCGGCGTCCACGGTGCTGTACTCGAATGCCAGCGTCGTGTTCAGAAGACGGCAGTTCTTCATCACAAGATTTTCGATATAGCACATGCCCTGAAGGCTCTCGACCGTGCAGTCGATCAGCGTGAGATTCTTCGCATTCCAGCCGAGATATTCCCCTGAAATGAAGGAATTTCTGACCGTGACATTCTCACTGTTCCAGAAGGCGTCCTTGGAGAGAAGGCGCGAATTTTCGATCACGACATTCTTCGCCCCGTCAAAGGAGTAGTTGCCTACCAGAGTCAGACGGTCAAAGGTGACATTCTCGCAGTTCATCGCGAAATAGTCGCCCTTGGCTCTCACATCGGCGCCCGCAATGTCGCGGCAGTTCCAGAGCGTCTCCGCCGCATTCGGAAAATCCACATTGGAAAGACGCACCCCCGCACACCGGCGGAAATTCTTCGGCGCTTCCACCACCGTGTCGATCATCTCGATGTCGTCGGTGTACCAGATTCCCGCGCGCGCCCCTTCAAAGAGCGTGCACTTTTCCATACGGATATGACGGCTGTACCAGAGAGGGTACTTCCATCGGAACATGTCCGAGACGAGATGCAGGTTTTTGCTCTCTTTGAGAGGGGATTCACCGTCGGCAAAGGTGGAGTGCACAATCTCCATGTCCTCCGCACCGAAAAGTGCCCGTTCCCCTGTAAAAAATCCTTGTTCTGTTCTTTTCATTTTCTTCTATCCTCATTGTATTTGCGTATGTCTCGGAGAGCCGATGGTTCTGTCTACCTTCTATTATACCACATTTCGGGAAAATCGCAAGAGGGGGGAGAGGGCTTTTTCGTCGGAGAGGTTGACTTTTTTTCGTCTCCATGCTATTCTATATCCGGGAAAAATCCGAGACTTCGGGCAAAACGGAGGGGAAAATGAAAATTTTAGCCATCGGCAACAGCTTTTCGCAGGACGCGACCGCGCTTTTACAGCTTCTGACGGA
>CALAFS010000023.1 GCA_937892405.1 uncultured Clostridia bacterium | reverse complement strand
ATTATGTGCTCTCTGTGGAAGAGTATGAACTCTACGGAAAACGAAGACCGTAATATAGATTTTACGCCGATTTGCAAACTACACTTTGCAAATATATCGTAAATATAATGAGCGAAAAAAGCGCAAGGAGAAATCCTTGCGCTTTTGTTTGTTGGCTTGAGCGAAAAACGAGAGCAAAGCAACGCCTTTCGGGCGTGATCTTTGGCTTGAAGTTGAAATCGGAGAATGATATAATGAATGGCAGGTCTGTTTGCGGACCGTATCCTGCTTGTCGCACGGTTGTGCGGCATTTTTTATTAGAGGGGGATTTTTGAAAAATGAAGGTTAAGGAATGGTTACCGGTATGGCTTGAAAATTATGTGAAACCGACGGCAAAAGAGAAAACCTATGTTCGTTATTGTGAGGTTGTGAAACATCATTTGATACCGCGTATCGGGGAATCGGAGATGTCGGAGGTCACGCCATTGACGCTGCAACAGATGGTAACGGAACTTTCCGCACACGGAAACCTTAGAACCAGTGGCGGACTGTCTGCTAATACGGTAAATGCGATCGTCACGGTAATACAAGCCGCTTTGCAGGTGGCGTATCGCCTCGGCTATCTTTTGGAATATACCGCCGATAAGGTAAAGCGCCCGAAAGCGGCGGAAAAGCAGATCGAGTGTTTTACGGTAGAAGAGCAGAAAAAGATCGAGGCGGCGGCACTTGCCGACAGGCGCCCGAAAATGTTCGGAATCGTGCTTTGTTTATACACGGGGCTGCGCATCGGGGAACTGCTCGCGCTTGAGTGGTCGGATGTAGATCTTTCAAAAGGCGAGATTTCCGTAAATAAAAGTTGTCATGACAGCAAAAAAGACGGCAAATACTGCCGCCTGGCAGAAGCGCCGAAAACACCGAGCTCCCGTCGTATTGTCCCCATTCCGAAGCAACTGTTGCCGCTTCTTCGGGAGCAAAAGAAAAAGTCCTCCTCCGCTTTTGTTGTCGGAGAGGACAAGGTGCAAACGGTGCGATCCTATCAATACAGTTTCAGTTTGCTGCTCCGTCGCATCGGTGTTCCGCATCGCGGTTTTCACTCTCTGCGGCATACCTTTGCCACCCGCGCGCTGGAGTGCGGAATGGATGTCAAAACGCTGTCGGAAATCCTCGGTCACAAGAACCCGACGGTCACGCTGAACCGCTATGTTCACAGCCTCATGCCGCATAAACATGAGATGATGAACCGCCTCGGAAAACTGCTATGATATTTCACCTATTACTATAATAGGTACACAATTTCTTCCATAATTATATCAAAATGACGGTGAAAAGTCAATATTATTCCAACATTATACTGTCAAAAGAGGCGGCTTGTTTCGAAAAATGCGTGAAATACAAGAAAAATTGCCGCAATTTTTTCACCTATTATAGTAATAGGTGAAAAAACAGCCTTCCGATTTTTCACCTATGAAATGCTATAATCGTCCCATGCGGATGGAATCTTGCCGGTGTTCGTTGCCGCCGGACGGTACGCAAACAAACAGAGCAGGAGGACGAACATGGGACTTTTTTCGTATCTTTTTGGCAAAGAGCCGCCGATTCAGCCACCGGTATTGGTTTCGATTCTGCCACCGCAGGCGGCACAGAGAATTTATGCCGGGATGCTTCCGAATTTGCAGGCAGATAAACTGATTTTGAATAGCGGCGAAACCTGCCATTTCGTTGATGTTGCCGCAATCATCACCGAGAAAAAGCATTACGAAAGCCGGCATGACGGGGCAAGTTTTCGGGTATTCAAGGGCTTTACCTACCACACAGGGGATACCAAGAGTGTACCGGTGGTGGAACCGGAATACACGAAAGGCGTACTGTATTTCACCGGTCGGCGAATTGTCTTTGTGGCAAGGAAATTCGGCTTTGACCAAAAGATCAGCAAACTGACAGCGGTCACTCCCTATACCAACGGAATGGAACTGCAATTCGGGAATAAGACCTTTACCTTGTTATTGCCGGACGGTACCATTGCGAAAGCGGCATTGGATTTGATTCTATAAGGAGCGGTTTTATGATTGACTTAAAAGAGGTAGTGGAAAAATACCCAGAGTGTTTACAGGATGCCAAACGCTTGAAATCAATACTTTATGATTTATATCCACAGGAAAAATTATATGCAGGAATTTTGGCATCAATTTTGGATGACGGAATTGTAAGTGATATTCAAAGCTCAAAAGAAATAGATGTTTTTTCATTTAAGAGTTACTGCAAAAAGATTGAAACCAAGCATGGATTTGCTGGCAAATACATTGAGGGATGTCTGAATATTTGGGCAAATGCGTTTGGCGTAAAGATAAACACACCACCCGTCCCGCAGAAAAATGCAGCGATTGAGAAAAAAGCACCGGTACAAGCACAGGCAGAGTCCTCCATTCATACGCACAAATATGTTGATACGATTGTCCCTCCCAGTTGTACGGAAAAGGGGTACACACTCCATACCTGTGACTGCGGGTACGAATATAAAGACAGTTTCACAAATGCGCAGCATGATTACATTCTGATTGAGTGTTCGGAACCAACATGCGAAAAAGATGGGCAGGAAATATATAAATGTTGTTGCTGTGGCGTGGAAGAAAAGAAACGCATTCCGGCAACTGGTCATAAATTTGGACCTTGGATAGAGCAAGAACGCCCCGGTTGCACGACGAATGGTTATGAAGTACGAGAGTGTTCTATCTGCGGAAAGAAAGAGCGGCGGACAAAAAACAAAACCGGTCACAAATTTTCTCCATGGCGGAAAGAAGGAGAAGATTATGTGCGAGACTGTGAGCAGTGCGGATGTACACAGGAAAAAAGCATTCCGATTGAGAATGTTGGGCAAATATTGGAATTTGGGAGATATCCACAAACCCAAACGGGCAAATCATTGCCAATTAAATGGGAAGTAATGCAAATTGAAAGCAATCATGCGCTTTTATTGAGCAATCGCCTGTTAGATGGTTTGCCATACGACCCTAAGGTGAGCTGCTCAGAAAATTTTGAATTGTGTAAGTCCGTGCGATGGTCGAATTCTTTTATTCGCTCATGGCTAAATTCAACATTTCTTGAGGCCGCTTTTTCATTAAGCGAACGAAAAATAATTCTAAAAAAGGCAGTACATAATAATACTTATCTTTTGAAGAGATGGTATCCCAGAGGAAGCGCTCCATCTGTTCTGTCTATTGTTGATTCTTTTAATACCGACGATTTTGTCTTCTTACTTAGTGTCGAAGAAATAGAGAAATTTTATCACATCAAGCATGATGGAAATTCCAAAAAGAAAATTGCTCTTGCAAATGTTACTGATTATGCAAAAGGCAAAGGACCATCGTTCAATTTTTGGCATAGGTGGGCTTTAAGAGATACGCAAATTGATGTATGTGCTAATGCAATTTGTAGTAAAGATGAGTATGGTCCATTGGTAGTCTATGATGATTACTTGGCGGAAGCCAATTTTGACACTTATTATATTCGACCAGCTTTATGGATAGACATGACAAGCTCAAAAGAACGGGCAAAGGTACAAGCCCAAGAGGAGCAAAAGCATCGAGCATGGGAACTTGCCGAAGCAAAAAGGCGGGAAGAACAGAAACGGCTTGAGCAACAGCGGCTGGCATTAGAAAAAGAACGACGAGAAAAAGGCGTTTGCCAGTATTGCGGTGGCGAATTTAAGGGGTTGTTCATAAAAAAATGTGCTGTCTGCGGGCAAAGGAAGGATTATTGAATATGGAGCAAATTGATTTGAAGCACCTAATAGAACAATATCCGGAAGTGCTGATAGATAGCGCAAAATTGAAATCGTATATTCTTGATCTATATCCGAGTAGTAAGCGTGGGATTGTAAATGTACTAGTTGCCATTCAGCAATGCGGAATCGTTGCAGAAATGCAGACAAGTAAAAATTCATCCGCACTGGATATGAGTCGATGGAAAAAGGTTTTGGATGATGACTATGGTTTTACCGGTGAAACGGCAGAAACCTGCTTGCAAATGTGGTGTAGTGCTGTAGGGGTGCAGTTAGAGATAAAGGTAAGTGCAGAGCAAAAAGCGAACACCGTTCGCTCTAAGGTTCAAAATGACAATAGTCAAAACAAGCAATCGTCTGTTGAGGTCGGTGACATTTATACATTCGGTGCATATCAACAAGACAATGATACCTCAAACGGCAAGCAACCAATCAAATGGCTTGTTTTGGCGAAAGAGGACAACAAAATTCTTTTGATCAGCGAACAAGCCCTTGATTGCCAACCATACAATACATCGTACGACGCAGTGATATGGGAAATATGCACCTTGCGTGAATGGCTGAATGATGCATTTTTTAATACTGCGTTCAGTGTCAACGAGCAAAAGCGTATTGAATATACTTTTATTCCGACAGACAAGGTTCTTCCTTACGGCTACACAAGTTCCGAAAATGTTACTAAGGACAGAATTTTTCTGCTCAACAGTGCTGAACTGGACAAATATCTCAAATATATCAGTAGTGCCGAAGCAAGAAAATGTGTGCCGACTGCCTATGCCGGAGCGAAACGCGCTTATACAAGTAGCAAATATACAAAAGGTGGGTGTAACACTTGCTTTTGGTGGCTGAGAGTGCATGGCTGCGATGACCAATGCGATGATTGGCGGTATGCGGGCTATGTTTTCTATGATGGCTCAGTCGATCTTTATGGAATCAATGTCAACGATACTCATGTGTGTGTTCGCCCCGCTTTGTGGGTTAACCTGACATCTTGATTTCAAACTGGAATCTTTTACTGCACCGCGGGTGCAAATTCGTTGGCATCAGCCGCTATTCGGGAGGCGTTATCAAGTTTTTCTTTCTGAAGTAAAAGAAAAGTGTAAGAAAGCTATTAAATCCGCATACAAAACATGGTAAGTATACATCAAACGAAAGGACAAGCATCTCATGTCAGACTTCAAACCAGGCACAAAAATCAAACTAACCAACGGCGGGACGGTTACGGTCAGGTCGAAAATCGGCGAGGGCGGGCAAGGCAGCGTTTACAAGGTGGACTATGACGGCAAGGACTATGCGCTGAAATGGTATCTGCCGACTTACCTGAAATCGCTCAAGCCAAATTGCAAAAAATTCTACCAGAACCTTGTGGATAATGTGACAAGCGGCAGTCCGTCCGACCAATTTCTGTGGATGAAAGCTGTAGCGGTCACGGGAGCGCACAGCAAGGGCTTCGGTTACATCATGGATCTGCGCCCGCAGAATTATGCGGAGTTCACCAAGTTCATCAAGGCAAAGGAGCATTTCGCCAGTACGGAAGCGGTCATCACGGCGGCGATCCATGTGGTGGAAGCATTCCAGGCGCTACATAGAAAGGGGCTCAGCTATCAGGATCTGAGTCCGGGCAACTTCTTCATTGACAAAAAGACCGGCGATGTGCTGATCTGTGATAACGACAATGTGGCGCCGAACGGGGACAACCTCGGCGTTGGCGGCACACCCGGTTATATGGCGCCCGAAGTGGTGTTGGGGATAAGCAAACCAAGCACCGACACTGACCTGTTCTCACTTTCGGTCATTCTGTTTGAGTTGTTCTTCCTCGCGCATCCGCTGGAGGGGGCGAACTGCTGTAAGTACCCTTGCCTGACACAACAGATCGAAAAGGATCTGTACGCCATTCACCCGGTGTTCGTGTGCAGTAACACCGACCGCTCCAACGCGCCCGTGAGAGGGACAAGCTCCAATCTGATGAACCTGTGGCCCATCTACCCCGAATATCTGCACGATGCCTTTCAGCAGGCATTTTCGGAGGATGGACTGAAGAATGGTTCCAAGCGTTTGAGCGAAATGGCGTGGAAGCGGGTGCTGTACCGTCTGCTCGACGATGCTGTAATCTGCCCCGGTTGCGGGGAGATCAACTTTGCGTCTATGGCAACAGACGGCGTATTCTCCTGCACCGTGCCGGGATGCCGTAAGAAAGCGGCTGTTCCCGTGAAAATTGAAGTCGGTGGCACCGAGATCGTTGCCGGAAAAGGAAAGACCGTGACCGAGGCGCATGTTTCCTATGGCAGTCGGGACACCGTGGTCGGCACTTTTATGGAGAGCAAGAAAACGCCCGGTGCGTTCGGTCTGCGCAACGATTCCACGCAGATCTGGGCGGTGAATTATCCCGGCAAGCCGATGATGAATTATGAGCCCGGCAAGACCGTTTCGCTGATTCCCGGAACGACGATTCAGATTGGAAATCAGTCCGTGCGGGTGTTGTCGTCCGCACCGGATGCGCAGAGTTGATATGAAAAGATCGCGTATTGTAAAAAAAGCAAAAGGATGGAACAAAAGCGAATGATTCTCATTTTGTTGGTGTTTTTTTTAATGTTAAGACGAGGGTATATTGAAGCAAAGAAACAATATGGAATAATTTATGCGATAATTATGATTGTTACATTTGTTTTGGCGATATTGTTTCTTGATCCCTTAATCTCTTAATCTATAAGGAGTGAGAAAATGAGCGGATTTGCAATCGTGTGCATTGCGTGCCTTATTTTTGCGTGGATAGAAATTCACAGATAAAACTATATTAAAAAATAACAAAGGACGGTAACAGAAAAATGAGCAGATACGATGGAGATAACATTGAAGAAGTAGCGGCAAGAACAATGGCACTCTTTTACCTGTTCGATCAATCGGGCAGTATGAGCGGCACGAAGATCGGGCAGGTCAACTATGCCATGAAGGATATTCCGAAGATCATCAAGGATGTGGCGGACGGCGCGCCGAACGCCAACATTGTGGTTGCGGCGGCGTCCTTTTCCAACGATGTGGACTGGATTACGCCGCAACCGGTGTCGGCGGACGAGTTCATGAACATCTGGCACGACATCAGCGCGGGTGGGTTGACCTCTCTCGGTGCGGCATTGCGTTCGCTCAATGAGAAAATGTCGAGAAAGGCATTTCTCGGTGACAATCCGATGGGCTATCTTGCCCCCGGCATCATCCTTCTGAGCGACGGCGAGCCGACCGACGATTGGGAAACGCCTTTGCGCGAGCTCCGCAAGAACAACTGGTTCAAGGCGGCGGTCAAGGTCGCTTTTGCGGTCGGGGAGGATGCCAACAAGGATATTCTCGGCGAGGTCTGCGGCTCTAAGGAAGCGGTGGTTTCGATTGATGATCCCGAAAAGATCCGGCAGTACATCAAATTCGTAACGGCAACCGTCTCCAAGACGGGAACCACCAGTTCCGCAGGCAAAGACCCGCAGACGGCAGTTAATGATGCCATTGCAAACATCGACGACAATCAGCCGATCGTTGTGGACATTCCGGACATTGACGACAGCCAGTGGTGACAAGATGGGACTATTTTGGCAACAGGAGGACGACGGGATGCAACGAAACAAAGCGGATTGTCTGTCCGTACAGGGCTTTTCGCATATCCGTGCCGGAAAGGAATGTCAGGATTCGTCCCTCTGCTGGCAGGAGAAGAAATACGACGGAATCATTATCAGTGACGGGCACGGCGGGGAGAAATATATTCGAAGCGCAACGGGCTCCCGCTTTGCCTGCGAGGTCGGAAAAGAGGTTCTCTCCACCTTCATGGCGACGCTGGAGAACAATCGGGATTTCCGCCGGGCATTCTACATGCAAAATGGGGAGCGGGAGAAAATGCTCTCACAACTGGAGCGTTCCATCATTCAGCATTGGCATGAACGGGTAGCGGCAGACCTTGCCGACCATCCGTTGGAAACGGACGACCGCTATCGGGCATTGGAGGAAGGCGACCGCGCCGCATTGGTGAAATCTCCCGTCAAAGCCTACGGCGCAACCTTCATTGCGGCAGTGCTGACGGATTCCAGCTTCTTCGTCCTGAAGCTCGGCGACGGAAACGCTTGCCTTTTGACACGGGATTTGCACGCGCAATTATTGAATCATCTGTTCCCGCAACTGGAAGACGATGAATTGCAGTTCAATCTGACAACTTCTCTTTGCAATAGCGATGCAGATGTGGCATTCAAGCATTGCTTCTGCCGTCTGAAGGATCGACGGGATGTACAGGGACTGATTCTGACTACGGACGGAATCATCAATTCCTATCAAAGCGAGCAGGCATATCTCGGCTTTATTGAAAACATCTTTGCGGGCTACCGGGAGCAGCAGCGAAAGGATGCCCACGCCGAGCTTGCCGAATTTCTCCCCCGCCTTTCCGAAAAAGGAAGCGGAGATGACCTCAGCGTGGCAATTATTTGCAGGAAGAAGTGAATGTTATGGAACCGATTGACCTGAAACTTGTCATTTTGCAACATCCGGATTGCCTGGACAATGACAGGAAGCTGAAGGCGGTTTTGCTTGATCTGTATCCGGAAGTGTCAAGGGGATTTATCCGCGTTCTGTGCACTTTGCAATCTGTCGGGATTGTGGCAGAGATACGGAAAAAGAACAAAATGGATGAATCGGATTTCAACCGCTATCGCCGTATTCTTAAAGATAACTACGGTATGGTGGGTGAAATCGTGAACGGCGCGCTTCTCCTTTGGCAGTCGGCATTGATAAGACCTGATAAAACACCGGAAAGAGACGGTACGCGCTCTTTCGGGCACAACTCTTCCGGTGATACAACAGCGTGCCCGGATTGCGGTCATCCGATCAGGCGAGGAGAAACGGTGTGCCGCATTTGCGGTTGCCCTCAAAAACTTTTTGAAATATCCGCAAAGAGCAAATGTCCTGAATGTGGAACGGAAGTATCGAGAAAAGCGAAAGAATGTCCCATTTGCGGATGCCTGGATACATATTTCATCCCTTTGCATGAAAAAACAAGCCCCGTGTCCGCAAGTGGTGGTATAGAGAGTGAAGATGGCGATTCTATTGAAGGCCCCTTCGAGCCGGACGAGGCGTATTACCTTAACGACCCGTATGAACCGGATGAAGATGATGCTGTTGACGGATCGTGGGAGTCGGTTTGCGATTATGGATACGACAAGGGGAACGAAGAATGCGATGTCGATTTGCCGGAGTATAATGAGGACGATTATCCGGATTATTATTGGGAAGATATGTTTGATTAAATAAAGATTAAAATCAGTAAAGGAGTACAACAATGGCACTTATTGCTTGCCCGAACTGTGGAAAACGAATCAGCGATAAAGCGGAGAAATGTATCTACTGCGGGTATATGCCGGAAGAAGATAAGGAATTTTCTATGTCCGCAAGAGATGCTTTCAATTATGCTTGCGCCGAGTATGAAAAAGCAAAGGATTTGATTAAAGAGCTTTCCGTGTGGACAAAAACCGTTGTAAAAGATTTTTCTGTTGAAAAGGCACTGTCGTATTACGACCTCTTCCTTCAGTGTATTCTTTTAAGAGTTGCGCTGAAAGATGGTATATTCGGTGAAAATGAAAAGGTCTTTATTGAGAAAATCACAGATTACGCTGATTTGATGAGTTTGACCAACAATATAATGAGAGATCGATATCTGTCATGGCGGAATATCGATTGGGATGATCTTTTACAAATGGATCAGGAGGCAAGAGTTAAAATATCGGATTTGGCTACCTTAATCATGAATGATTCTGTGGAATCGTTTGTAACCCCATTTGCTATTATTGATGCAGCCACCCCAAGAGAATATATAGACGAACTGATGGATATTACAATGGCAATCGTCGTTGGTTTGGCTTTCGTCGATGGGGATTCCTCAAAGAGCAAGGACTTCGATACAGAAACCCAAGAAGGGTCCGAATGGTTTGGTATTTTAATTTATCAGAAATGGAATGAAATAAAGGAAAAGTACAAGAAATAACATTCGCAAGCAATGCGATTCTTATGTAGGAACGGATAAAACGACATGGAACAAATTAACTTAAAATCAGTCATCACACAATATCCGGCTTGCTTATCGGATGACAAAAAGCTGAAAGCCGTTTTGTTGGACTTATATCCGAACGGTTCCAAGGGGCTGATTCATGTGCTTTGCACAATTCAGGCGGCTGGCATAACATTAGAAATGCAGAACAGAGGTGCAGTGGATGCGTTGGATCTTTGCCGCTATCGCCGAACCCTGCAAGAAAACTACGGTTTGACGGGCAAAATGGTGGAATCCGGGCTTGCTCTTTGGCAGTCGGCATTGATAGAGCCAAAGCCGGAGCCGGAGAAAAAAGCGCCTGCCGCACCTCGCAAAAAGAAAAAAGTCACCGAAAACGATGACCTGACGCATATCCATTCCTACACCGATACCATAGTGCCGCCAACCTGTGCGGAGCAGGGGTATACTTTACATTCCTGCACCTGCGGGTATGAATATAAGGACAATTACAAACCGAAGCTCCCGCATGTCTATGAGGAAGTTGAAACGGTAGCACCAACCTGCGATTCGGATGGTGCACAAAAACTGCGGTGTAAAAATTGCGGTGCAGAAAAGGTCGTGACACTGCCGAAACGAGAACATGAATTCGGGAATTGGGAAGTCATCACGCCTGCAACCTGCGAAGCCGAAGGCGCAGAAGCAAGAACATGCAAACTGTGCGGCTATACGGAAACCCGTACCGTTCCCGTCGAACCACATGATTTCAGCGATTGGATTGAAAAAACACATGCCGATTGTACCCATAGCGGCACAGAAACGCGCTTTTGCCGGAAGTGTAATTTTACGGAAACACGAAAGATAAAGGCACTTGGACACGCATGGAACCGCTGGCATCCCTCTGCCGAAAAAGAAAAAACAGCGGAACGATACTGCAGTCGTTGCGGGCAGACGGAGGAAGAACATTTTGACTATGAGACGGCGGAGAGACAATATGGAACAAAAATCAAAGATGCTCCGCCGATTTGGGCGGACCATTTGAGAGATCAAAAAGACAAAGAAAAGGAACGGCATCAGCAGGAACTGCAAAGAAGAAAAGAAGAACAAAAAAGACGAGAAGAATATGCAAGGAAACAAGCGATAGAAGAACAGCAAAGACGGCAGAAAGCAGCTGCTAAACAGGAAATAAGCGACAATATTGGCTGTTTCTTGCAAGTACTGGGTATAATCCTTATTATTGCTGCTATTATTTTTACATTTTGGTTTGAAAACAAGTATTTATAACACAAAAATCATCAATGGAATTATGATGATTGGAAATAAAACGGGAGGATAATATCGTGCACACAAGTTTCGATGAATTATTTAATGCAATACGACATAGTAGAGGTGGCGTTTATATTTCTGGTTGGAGTCAAGATTCGAGACAAAATTCAAAAGAACTGATAGCAAATAAACAATTTATTAAGCGAAGCGATATTGAACTCTATGATGGGTTAACCGAGAGATATAATGTGCATACAAACAAATACGAGAGAATGCCCCGAAGGATTTCCTTTAGAGGTGTTGAGACTTCACAGCTTTTTGTTCCGTTAGGAGGAAGTGTTTTTCCAACGGGCGGACGGACAGCAGTTTCGTTTGAAGAAAAAGACGGAGATATTATTATACAAGATAGCGATGGCTCGTTTTCTGTTATTCATGCCTTAACGAAAAATATTAATCTTTGTTATCAAATTGATGTAGAGCAATAATTATTTGTTTATGACCTACGATCGCTACTATTACACCCGCCTGTCCGACCGGGAAAAGAAAATCTACAAGACGATTTACAACGGGCTGACAGCATTTACGCCGGAAATTCATATTTCAACGCTCACGGGCATTGGCATTGATCCAGTCAAGATTTTATATGCCGTGGATATGGACAACCCGCACTTGTTTTATGTAGATTTCCGGCATATCCCCGGACACATAACGGCACTGGAGAAGGTTCTGCAACCATCCTATCTGTACACACCTCAGGAAGCGAAGCAGATGCAGGCGAAGATGCAATCCATTCTGCAAAAGATTCTTTCCAAAGTAAATGGCAGCACCGATTACGAACGGGAATTGTCTTTGCACGACATCTTAGTTCGCAATGTCCTTTATGACCATGTGGCAGCAAACAACTTGGACGCTTATGCAAATCGCAGCAATACCATTCTCGGCGTTCTTTTCTATAAATCCGCCGTGTGCGAGGGCATTGCCAAAACTGCAAAACTGCTTCTCAATGCTTTGAACATCAAATGCGCTGTGGTAACAGGGAAAGCCAGTCGACCGGATGATTCCGGGCAAAGCAATATTTCCCATGCATGGAATCTTGTGAAAATTGGCGACCGTCCCTCTTGGCTGGATGTCACATGGGATGTATGTCTTTCCGGAAAGTCCTGCATCCGCTACGATTATTTCAATCTGTCCGATGCACAAATCGCGCGGGATCATGCCGCAGACGGTGTGTTCCCGCCGTGTCCCGCTGCCGATATGGACTATTACACACATACCGGAATGATTCTGCGCCGGAAGGAGGACTTACAACGGCTTCTCTCGGCGGCGGTTCGCTCCGGGCAGAATGGTATCAGCTTCCGCAAGGAGATCGGTGTCGGTATGACAGACAAAGAGATCGTACAAGCCGCCATACAGACGCTGTCTGCACTGCTCCCGTCAAGGGATAGGATCGGGGTACAGCTTTCCGTCAATCAAAGCCAAAATATTGTAGAACTGGGATGGTGACGGCTTGCACAGCCTGCAAAAATACCCCCCGGCGGACGCGAAGAGGATTTTCGCGTCCGCCGGGGGTATGGTTGCTTTTTGAGATCAGTTATATTTTGTCAGTGCGGAATCGGTGATGGTCAGGGAAACCGTTTCGTCCGTGCCGCCGCGCGTGATGGCGATCGTCACGGTGTCGCCGACTCTCGCATTCAGCATGATGTCGACGATGTGATAGATCCGCGTGACCTCGTAGGTCTTATCGCCCACCGTGATGGAGCGGATCACATCACCCGCTTTCAGCGCGCTTGCTGCGGGAGAGCCGGAGGTGATCTCCTTTACCGCGACGCGCTCCACGATGTGGATCTTTCCGGTTTCGGTGTCGTAGACGGTGTCGGAGGACGCCGCCTCGACCGTAATGCCGAGCAGGCAACGGTAGACATTTTCGTTGTCCTTGCCGTCGCAGTAGTAAAGAATGTTGTCCGCGACATATTTCGCAATGTTGGAGGGAATGGCGTAGCCGATATTGTCGATCGACGAGCTGGACATCTTCGCATTGACGATGCCGATCAGGTTGCCCTCATCATTGTAAAGACCGCCGCCCGAGTTACCGCTGTTCACCGCGGCGTCGATACGCATGACGCGCATTTCGATCGTGGTCGAGTCGTCTGCCGCCGTCATCTGAATATATTCGCTCTGTACATTGACATGTCCGACCGTCGCGGAGATGCCCTTCGCCTCGGGGTTGCCGATGACGATCGCGGTGTCGAGCACCGAGACATCGTTCGAGTCCGCAAAGTCCGCCGCCCGCACATTCGAGGAGCGGATGATATCGTTGTTTTCCACCTTCAATACGGCGATATCATAAAGCATCGAGCCGCCGATATAGGTCGCGGGAATCGCATACGCGCTGCTTTCTTTTCCGTAAAGATAAAGGTTGATTTCGTCGCTGATGTGGTTCGCGGTGTTCGCCTGCGCATTATAGACCACATGGTAGTTCGTCACGATGTATGCGTTGCCGTTTGCCTTGTCGAGCTTATAGACGATGCCCGAGCCGGCGGACTGCGTCTGCTGTTCGTAGGTCGAGGCGTTCGGCCCCCAGCCGTAGGAGCGTTTGATAATGAAGTTGCAATACACGCTCACCGTCGAGAGCAAGCCTTTGCTCGCCGCGAGGAGGGAAGAGGAGCTGTCGCTCGAAATATTGATGTCGTAATTGTTCGTGTCGCCGCCCTGTCTGACTTTTTCGTCCACATAGGATTTCAGCGTTTCCTCAAGGTCAGCATTGTCGTTGCCGCCGATCTGGCAGGAGGTCAGCACCGGCAGGGAGAGAAGAAGCGTCAGAGCAAGAAGAAGAGACAGAATTTTGGTTTTCGTTTTCATATCGGTAGTCCTTTCCCGAAAGCATTTCGTTTTGATTATGGTTAGTATACTTCCTTTTTATGAAACGCCGATGACGAAACGAAAGATTCTTTGCAAACAATCGGCAAAAAATTTTCATCTTCTCCGCACGGCGGGAAAATCTCCATGTGCGCGCAAATGCAAGATCCTTATAAAACACGCAAGATAATTACAGAGATTTTAAGGAAAGTGCATTGACAACCGATCCCGGTCTATGGTACAATTCAAGGTGAAAAAACAAACCTTCGGAGGACATTCCCATGCCTTTTGAAATTCCGGATTATCACAAGACGCAAAAGATCCTGCATGTCGGTTGCGAACGCCCGCACGCCTACTTCATTCCGTATGAAAACGGCGAGCTCGCCGCGCGCGACGAGAGAAATTCCTCGGCGTACTTCAAGACGCTTGACGGCACATGGAAATTCCGTTTTTACAAATCGGTGTCCGAGGTGCCCGACTTCCGCATAACGCCGCCCGAATCGTGGGATACGCTCGATGTGCCGATGAACTGGCAGAACGCGCTCGGGCGCGGCTACGACACGCCGAACTATACGAATGTCAACTATCCCTATCCCGTCGATCCGCCGCATGTCCCGAATGAGAATCCCTGCGGGCTCTACATGCGGGATTTCACCGTCTCTGCGGAATTCCTTGACGGAAAAGATGTCCTCCTGAACTTCGAGGGTGTCGACTCCTGCTTCTATCTTTTTATCAATGATGCCTTCGCTGCGTACAGTCAGGTCAGCCATATGACAAGTGAAGTTGACATTACAAAGTATTTGCACCCCGGAAAGAACAATATCAAGGTGCTGGTGCTCAAGTGGTGCGACGGTTCATATCTGGAAGATCAGGATATGTTCCGCGCCTCCGGCATCTTCCGTGAGGTCTATCTTCTCGCCCGTGATAAGGCGAGAATCGAGGACATTTTCGTCAAGTGCGACATCGCCGACGATTTCTCGGGGGCGTCCTTTGCCGTCGAGCTTGCGACGCACGGAAAGACAGAGGTCACCTACGCGCTCTTTGATGCGGAGGGTGCCTGCCTTGACCGCGGCGCTCTCACGGCGGACGGCGCGGCGAACTTCACCACCGTGCGCATGGATGCGCCGCACCTTTGGTCGGACGAAATCCCCTATCTTTACCGTCTTGAGCTTTGCTCGGGCGGGGAGGTGATCTCCCTGCCGGTTGGCGTGCGCCGCGTGGAGATCATCGGCGACACCGTCTTCATCAACGGGAGGAAAGTCAAGGCGAAGGGCGTAAACCGCCACGACAGTCACCCCCTCCTCGGGCATGCCACCCCGATGGAGCATATGCGCCGCGACATCATGATCCTGAAGGCGCACAATGTCAACATGATCCGCACGAGCCATTATCCGAACGATCCGCGCTTCCTCGCCCTGTGCGATCGGTACGGCCTTTATGTCTGCGACGAGACGGATCTCGAGTGCCACGGCATCGGGATCTATACCGACGATCCCCGTCTCACCAACGATCCCGAGTGGACGGAAGCGTACCTTGACCGCGCCGAGCGCATGCTTGAGAGGGATAAAAACCACCCCTCGATCATCATGTGGTCGGTCGGCAACGAATCGGGCCCCGGCATCAACCATAAGGCGGAGTGCGACTACTTCCACACCCGCGACGGCTCCCGCCTTGTGCACGCGGAGGACGAATCCCGCCGTGCTCATAACGCGGACATGAACGCGAAGGCAGGGAAGCCCGTGACGGTGGATGCCGCCTATTACCGCTCCTACTACGATGTCGAGAGCCGTATGTATCCCGAGATTTCCCTGATCCGGGATTACTATATGAATAAGAAGAATACCGACAAGCCCCTCTTCCTCTGCGAGTATTGTCATGCGATGGGCGTCGGCCCCGGCGACCTTGCCGCCTATTGGGATCTGATTTATAAACACGACCGCTTCTTCGGCGGTTGCGTGTGGGAGTATACCGACCATTCCGTCGCCATCGGCGAGAATGTCTATGCCGATCCGCATTATACCTACGGCGGCGACTTCGGCGACAGACCGAACGACGGGAACTTCTGCGTCGACGGTCTTGTCTATCCCGACCGCCGTCCGCATACCGGTCTGAAAGAGCTGAAGCAGGCGATCAAGCCCTTCGCCATCACTTATGAAAACGGCGTTCTCACCGTGAAGAACCTCCGTTACTTCCGCGACCTTTCCGATCTTTCTTTCGCTTACACGCTGGAGAGAAACGGCGAGTGCATCGCCTCCCGCGCGCTCGGCGCCTTTGCCGTCGCGCCACAGAAGAGCCGTCGGATTCCCCTTTTCGAGGGGCGCACTTTTGACGAGTGCACGACCCTGACCGTCACCGCGAGACAGAATACCGAGACGCCGTGGGCGCCGATCGGACATGAGGTCGGCTTCGTCCAGTTCGTCCTTTCGGATGCGATCGCACATACCCCCCGCGCGGCAAAGGGAGAGATCACTCTCACCGAGACGGCGGGCGAATATACCGTGACCTACGACGAGACAGAGGTGCGCGTCAGCCGCACGAGCGGTCTTGTGACGAAGATCGCCGAGAACGGCAAGGACATGATTACCTCTCCCGTCACCCCGTCGATTTGGCGCGCCCCGACCGACAATGACCGTGTCATCAAGGAAAAGTGGTATCGCGTCGGTTACGACCGTGCCGAAGTGCACGCCTACACCGTCGAAGCGGAGAAGTCGGGGAACACGGTGCGTATCACCTCCGAGCTTTCCCTCGGTGCCAAAGCGATTGACACGCTCATGCACCTGCGCGTCACCTATACCTTTACGCCGGGGTGCGCGGTGCGCGTGGATTGCCATACCAAGATGACGGACTTCGCCCCCGTGTTCGGCGACGGAAAGAGAGAGAAGCTCCCGATCCTGCCTCGCTTCGGCTTCCGCTTTACCATGCCCGAGGGGTGTGAGGATGTCCGCTACTTCGGCTACGGCCCCGGTGAGGCGTATGAAGATCTCCGTCTCTCCTCCCGCCTTGCCTTCTTCCGCACGACGGTGAGCGAGAACTTTGAACCCTATGTCCGCCCGCAGGAAAACCGCGCGCATGTCGGGACGAAGTTCGCCGATGTGGCGAGCATCGCCGGGCACGGTCTCTTCTTCGGCGCGAAGAATTTCTCCTTCTCCTTCTCGCATTTCACACCCGAGCAGCTCACCGCGACACGGCATAACTATGAGCTGAAACCGAACCGTGAAACCACCGTATTCGTCGATTACAGAAACAGCGGTATCGGCTCGCAGTCCTGCGGACCCGCTCTGGAACCGCCCTATCGGATTGAAGAAAACGAGTTTGACTTCACCTTCTTTGTCAAACCGACCTTCGCCGGGAACGAGTGCCCGATCGCCGCGTACAAAGCCTTGGATCTTTGAGGTAAAATCCGCGTAATGAATACAAATATTTACATTTCTGAACTTATTCGCTATGCACTTGATAAAAAACTGATTGAAAAAGAAGACGAAGCCTATGCGATAAACCGCGTGCTCTTCACGCTCGGGCTCACGGACTTTACACCTGTGAGCCTGCCCGA
>CALAFS010000022.1 GCA_937892405.1 uncultured Clostridia bacterium | reverse complement strand
CTACGGGGGATCCGAGCGTGAGGGGCTCTTTTGAGAGATAGCGGTAAAAGAGCGGCGGGGTTAAGAGTCGGCGTGAGGCTGTGCCCGCTTCCAGGCGGTGGGGGAGACGCCGGTCTTTTTACGGAAGGCACGGCTGAAATTATAAGGGGAGGAATAGCCGAGGCGCTCGGCGATGTCGGTGACGGAAAGAGCGGTGGACGCAAGAAGATCGCGGGCACGGCAGATTTTCAGCTCTGTCAAATAGGCGACGGGAGAGATGCCATAACAGGATTTGAAGAGACGGAAGAAGGTGGAATAGGAAAGATTCACAAAATCCGCCACCTCACGCACGGTAATCAATTCTTCGGCGTGGGTATCCATATATCCTGTGGCGACCGCGAGAAGATCTCCCGGCTCCTGCCGCGGCTCCGGTGATTTTGGCAGAGCGTTTTCCTCCCGCAAAAGGAGGATCAGAGCTTCTCCGAGGAGAGCGTTCAGATACATCGGCGTGTAGGCGTCAAAAATATAAAATTCGCGAATGGCGGTCTGAATAATTTTCAGAAAATCATGCGTTTTTGAAAATTTTTGTTTCCTGTATTTTGCTTTGAGTTTTGCAATAAAAGAAAAATAGGGCGAGGTGTCCGACACATCCAAAGCAATGGCAAGGAAGCGACAGGTATTGCGCGAGGCGAGAGCATGCACTTCGTCGCGGAAGGTTAAGGCGCACTCGCCTTTATGCAATGTGCATTTTGTCCCATCGACAAAATGGTCGATGTCGCCGTCGATGACGGCGGTCAGCTCGATGTCGAACCATTGGTGATGATCCTCGATGGCAAGGCGCTGAAAATAGCGAGAATCCACAGCCTGCACTACGGAAAAATCTCCGGTGTTCACGGGGGTCGTCGCCTTCCCGCAAGTGCCGTCGAAGAAAGTATTATCAAATACGACCGATTCGTTGAATCTGATCTTTCTCATTATCCTCTCCCCTTTCTTCTTCCATCATATAGCATTTCTCTGAGAAAGTCAAGGGATTTTCACGATATTCGATCATAATTTATCTGACGGAAAATGATAGGGGCGGAGACATGTGCGGATATGGAATTCTCACGCGTTTTTCTTTATAATACAAGGGAAGGAGACGAAAGAATCTCTGAATAAACTTCCGGATTCTTTGTTCCGCATTTTTCAAGCTCTTCACCGTTAGGTTCTCACAAACTTCATGCCGCCGTGCGGCGAAAGGAGATTTTTATGAAAAAGGTTACCATTGCCGTAATCGGGTGCGGCAGAATCGCAAACAACGCACATTTCCCTGCGCTTGAGAAAATCGAGGAGGCTCGTATCAAATACGCCTGTGACATTCTCCCGGAAAAAGCGGAAAAAGCAAAGACGGATTTTCCGAAGATTGAAAAAGTGATTGCCGATTACCGCATAGCGCTCGACGATCCCGAAATCGACGCCGTGTATGTCCTTACTCCAAACGACATGCACTACACCATTACGATGGATGCCCTGCGTGCGGGGAAGCATGTCTTCTGCGAAAAGCCTGTCGCCGTAACGGGAAAACTCGCCGAAGAAATGGCGGCGTGCGCCGCCGAGACGGGAAAACGCCTGATGATCGGTGTCTGCAACCGTTATTACCGCTCGGTTGAGATGCTCAAAGATTGGCTCGAAGCGGGAAAATTCGGCAAACTCTATCATGTCTACTGCTCCTTCCGTTCCTTCCGCTCGATCCCGGGACTGGGCGGTGCCTTCACCGACAAAGCAAAGTCGGGCGGTGGCGTTCTGATCGACTGGGGCGTACACTTCTTTGATCTGATTCTTTATATCCTCGGCATGCCGAAGATTGAAACGGTGACATGCGATACTTATTCCGAGATGGCGAAGGACATGAAGAGCTATCACTACAAGTCCATGTGGGCGGAAGACACCGCCGATGT
>CALAFS010000021.1 GCA_937892405.1 uncultured Clostridia bacterium | reverse complement strand
TCCAACTTGTACCGAGAGGAATCGTGTTTTGGGTGTCATACCTGAAATAGTCGTCCTTTGTCATCTCTTCCAAAACGGAGCCGTAACGGTCAATTGCCGGATCCTTTGCCGCGGGATAGACAAAGAAAATCTCGTCATTTTCGCCGCCATAGTTCCACGGGTCGTGAAAATCAATAAACGCACGGACATGCTCCGTTTCTCCGACCTTTTTGATCGCGCGCACCGATGCGTAAAGAGAACCTTCTCCGTAGTCGCGGTTATGATCGTGCGGCAAGCGCGTTTTCCCCTGATCGCCGTTTTCGACGCCGTCAATGTCCATCATCGGCACACAGAAAATCCGAAATTTCTCCGCAATCGGAAGCGCTTTGATCTCCGAGAGAACGCCTTCCAGCACATACGATGCCGTTGACTCACAGCAGTGATGGCGACAGGTAAAGACAATCGTCTCTTCCCCTTTGCCGAAGGTCAGTGCGGGAACGCACCTTCCATTCTCGGATGTGGTAAATGTAAACGGTGTAAAGCCGTTTTCCGCGGCGAAGCGATAGAACCGTTCGGACACATACGGGAGGGAAAACGCAAAATATGTTTCCTCCTCATCGGCACCGAAGGCATAAGTAAATGCAACGCCGTCGCTCTGCGTCTTTTCCGGAAGGAAAGCATAATGTCTTCCGTCTGCCGAAACTGCCGGACCGATCGGCGGAAGATACGAATACGGAAGTCCGCCCATGTGAAAGGTGATCCGCTTCCCCGCCGCGCCACGCACGCGGAAGTGATAATAAAACCAATCCTCGGCGGTATCGGAAAGATCCGGGCGAAGCCATGCCTCGTCCCCCTCTGTCTTATCCACGATGATATTGCCGCCGGCAAAGTCTGCATCTATTCTCATATTCTCTTCCTCTTGGGACGGTGATGATCCGAACCTATGATAACACAGTTGGATACAAAAGTCAAGGAAAAACGGGAGATGTCGGGTCACCGCACAATGTCCGTGTCCTCTGTCTGCCAAAGGACGACGGAATCTATGTTAAAGCGCGTCTTACTCCGCACCGTCGCATGATGCGTCCCGTCGGTGAACTCGTCGGAAAGATAGGCGAGAGCGGTTTTGTTCTCCCCGCTTTTGAGAGAAACCACCGTTACCACCTCTCCGTCGACCAGCACTTCAAAGCTGTCAAAATCCGCCGAGAAGTACGAAAAGAGTGCAAAGCGCGTCCCGGAAAATTCAAAGTCCAGTGTCGCGTTTTCCCCTTCGTAAAGATGCCCGAAGGCAGAGAGCTTCGAGGAGAGGTGCCACCCACCGCGGTATAAAAACATCTCCTCGTCGGGTGACAGCCAAAGACCGCCGTCGAGCGAATAGGAAAACTTCATTGTGCGGAATGCGAGATAGCGGTATCTCTGCCCCGTTGCCCAGGTATCCGTAACGACGAGCTTATAATAGCGAATGTCCCGTGTCTTAAAATCCACCGTGATATTGTTATTTTCACGCACGGAATCCGTGACTTCCGCGATCAGCTCCATATTCTGAAGATCCGTACCGCCGTAGAGTCGGAAGTTTTTCGGCTGATACTGTCTTGTCGGTTCTCCGTAAATGGTAAAGCGGTTCGCCTTCATGACCGCGCCGAGATCAGCCGTCAGTTCAAACGGTGATGCCTCCGAAATATCCGAGCGATCCGAATGAATCCAGTTGGTATCGTCGTCATCGAAAAGCAGGTCGATGGGTTTGGTATCGTCCCACGGCTTATAATTCGTGTCGAGCGGTGTCTGCTTTCCGCTTGTCTCGCTGTAAGCATAGCGGTAAACGCGCGGATAGAAATAATCCGATGTGAAGGTTTCTCTTTCATAGGAGTTCCGATAGGCGTTCAGATAGCTCACATTGACGCTCTCACCGTCGAAGCGCCCGAGACCGAGCCCGACGAAACTGCGGTCATAGGTGACAAGGAGAACTTCTTTGAAATAGACCCACTGCCCTTTTTCAAGTTCGTAATCTTTATAATTATTTTCGTCGGAGAGGCGGAAGGAGACATCGTTTGTCGGATTCTTCATATCGGCGGCGAGCGTGTAATTCTCCCC
>CALAFS010000020.1 GCA_937892405.1 uncultured Clostridia bacterium | reverse complement strand
GATCACACGCTTGATGAGCGGCTTGCGGAAGGGGGTGTGATAATCCTCGACAACGACGATGTCGCCGGTTTTCGGTGTGTAGAAAAGATCGGAGATAATGAGATTTTCACCGTCCTGCAGGGTGTTTTCCATCGAGCCGCCGTCCACCACGGTGTGGCGGAAGATGAAGGCGGAGAGTAGGAGAACGGCGACCAGGGAAAAGATAAACAGTTCCGCGAGATCAAAGCGGCTGTCCACACTGCGCGGCTTCGGCTCTTTTTCTTTTTCCTCTTTCCTGTTTTCCGTCGGGACGGGAAGTGCGGAAAGCTCTTCGCTGTCCGCGGCAGTATCTTCGGCGTCCGACGCCTCACTGTCCGTTATTTCGTTTTCGATCGCGATGCTTTCCGTCGAGGGGGCGGTGTCTTCCGTGTCTTCGGTTTCGTCACGGGTATCCGGTTCGGTGAGAGGTGTCTCTTCTACGACGGGAGCGGAATCTTCAGCCGGGGCCTCTCCGTCCGCATGCTCTTCCGTCATAAGAGGAGAGAGGGGAGCGTCTTCCGCGACGGTCGACGGAACTTCCTCCGGGCGGCGTTCGTTTTTGTCAGTCATGAAAGTCTCCTTTCATTTTGAAAATAATCTATCAGCATATTTTACCATAGTTTCCGCATAAATACAAGAGAGAATCCGAATTTTTCCGTCCGTTTCCGGAAAAAACGCCGTTTTTCCAAAAAAATCGGAAAATCGAAAAAGAAAATGCGAAAAACCTCTTGATTTTTTTCGGAAAATATGATACAATTAGCCTTGTCTGTGCGTATGTACGGAGATTCAGAACAGTCCTCTGCAATGCTCTGCACGAATGTTCGTAGTTTAAGGAGGGCCATATGGAAAAGATCCAGGCTTTTGTAAATGAGCAGTTGAAGACTGAGGTTCCTCAGTTCAACATCGGTGACGGCGTGAAAGTGTATGTGCGCATCACCGAAGGCGAGAAAGACAGAATTCAGCTTTTTGAAGGTACTGTCATCGCCAAACACGGCGGCGGAATTTCCGAGACCTTCACGGTAAGACGCGTTTCTTACGGCGTCGGCGTGGAGAAGACATTCCCGCTTCACTCTCCCAATGTGGACAAAGTAGTTGTGTTCCGCCAGGCGAAGGTTCGCCGCGCGAAGCTCTACTATCTGCGTGACAGAGTCGGTAAGGCTGCAAAGGTGAAGGAAAAGATCTGACATTCGGCGCCTATCCGAAAAAACGGTTGTTAAAAGGTCAAGCCTTTTAGCAACCGTTTTTTCGGTATGAAGGATTATCCCATCGACTCGGGGAGCTTCTTGCCGCCGAGAATATGGAAGTGCAGGTGCTTTACCGACTGGCACCCGTCCTCGCCCACATTGGTGATGACGCGGTATCCGTTCGTGAGTCCCGCCGCACGCGCCACTTCAGGGATCGTCTCGAAGATGTGCGTGATCACTGCGGAATTGTCTTTTGTGACGGCGTCTGCGGAGGCGATGTGTGCCTTCGGCACGATCAGAATGTGCACAGGTGCCTGCGGCGCAATGTCACGGAAGGCGAGACAGAGGTCGTCTTCGTATACTTTTGCGGAGGGGATTTCGCCCGCCGCGATTTTGCAGAATAAGCAGTCCATATCGTTTCTCCTTTGATACTTTTTGCTTTGATTATAGCATAGGCGGGCGCCGTTTGCAAGCCCCGCACGGAATTTTCCGGGAAAGGATTTTTATGACCGACGCATACGATACTCTGCCGCCCTGTCCGTATACAGCGCCCGATGTCTATGAAACCATCGGGACGGCGGGGCGTCCCGTCGTGATTTACGGTATGGGGAACGGGGCGGAGAAGTTGCTTTCCCGTTTTGAAAAGCGGAAGATTCCCGTCGCCGGCTTTTTTGCCTCCGACGGTTTTGTCCGCGGGCAGAGCTTCCACGGCTATCCCGTCCGTTCATACAGCGAGACGAAGGCGATGTATCCCGACTTTCTTCCCGTCCTCGCCTTTGCCTCGAACAGAGAAGAGGTGCTCACCCGTTTCCTTACTATCAACGGCGAGACCCCGCTTCTTGTTCCCGACCTTCCCGTCGCGGGAGAGGAAGATTTCACGCCCGATTTCTATCGCGCGCATTACGAAGAGATTGCACGCGCCTATGATCTTTTCGCCGATGAGGAGTCGCGTCGAACCTATTCATCCGTCCTTTGGTATAAGCTCACAGGACGCCTCGAGCCTCTCCTCCTTCACACCTGTACCACAGCGGAAATTTATAAACTGCTTGAAAATAAACCGATAAAATGCGAAATTGATGTCGGCGCATACCGTGGCGATACCGTCCGCGAGAGTGCGGAGCATCTTCCTTTGTTAAAGACGGTCTACGCTGTGGAACCCGACCCGAAAAGTTATCAAAAACTCACCCAGACCGCAAAAGAATTGACCTCCCCCGAGGTGATCCCGGTGCATGCCGCCGCGGGAAAGGAGAACGGTGAGACACTCATACACGGCTCGGGGAACCGCAACTCTTCGCTCTCCGGTGCCTCCTACCGACACCGCGATGTCACCGTGCCGCTTTTACGGATCGACAGTCTGACCGACCGTACGGTCGATTATATCAAATACGATGTGGAAGGCGCCGAGGCAGACGCCCTCATAGGCTCGGAGGGGATCATAGCGCGGGATCGTCCCGCGCTTCTTGTCTCCGCCTATCACAGGAGCCGTGATCTTTTTGCTCTTCCGCTTATGCTTGCGGCGAAATATCCCTTTTACCGCTTTTATCTTCGCAGGACGCGCTGCGTCCCCGCGTGGGAGATCGCCCTCATCGCGCTGCCTTCGGAAGAAGCGCATGCAAATCCGTAAGAAATCGGTCGCTTCCTCTTGCGAAACGGGAGGAGATATGCTATAATGAAAGAAACGGTTTTGCGCACGGATTTTTCTCAAAGCGAAACACCGTTTCACCTTTCGTCCGAAAGCATCGGAAAAGCCAACCCCTTTTATGGATATGGAGATTTTTATGGAGCACAGACGCCCGGAGCTTTTGTCGCCCGCGGGGAATTTTGAAAAAATGCGCGCGGCGATCCGCTACGGCGCCGACGCGGTCTATCTTGCCGGCACGCGTTTCGGCATGCGTTCGGCGGCGGGGAACTTCTCGGAAGAAGAACTGAAAGACGCCGTCGCTTATGCCCATGCGCGTGGCGTGCGTGTGTATCTCACGGTCAATGTCATGCCGAGGGAAAACGAATATCCCGCCCTGCGTGAGTATTTTCTGCGCATTGCGGATTTCGGGATCGACGCGATGATTATTGCCGATCTCGGCGTCCTCGCACTGGTGCGCGAGGTGCTGCCCACGATGGAAATTCATATTTCGACACAGGCGAATGTCGTCAGCGCCGCAACCTGTAAGGCGTACGCCGCCCTCGGAGCGAAAAGAATTGTCCTCGCAAGAGAACTGACCCTCGACGAGATCCGCGCCATTCGCGCCGCGATCCCCGACGACCTCGAGCTGGAGGTATTCATTCACGGCTCGATGTGCATCTCATACAGCGGACGCTGTCTTCTCTCGGGACATATCGTCGGCAGAGATGCGAACCGCGGACAGTGTGCACAGCCCTGCCGCTGGAATTATCGTCTCTACTCCGGCGAGATCGTGGAGGAGAAACGACCGGACGCCCCCCTTCCGATTGTGGAAGAGGAGGGCGAGACCTTCATCATGGCGAGCCGCGATACCTCGATGATCGCGCATGTGCCCGAACTGATCGAGGCGGGCATTGATTCCTTCAAAATCGAGGGGAGAATGAAGTCGGCATATTACGCCGCCGCTACCGCGAACGCGTACCGCATGGCGATCGACTCCTATCTTTCGGGACATTACGAATATAACCCCGCGTGGGAGCGAGAGCTTTCTTCGGTCAGTCACAGAGAGTATGCGACAGGCTACTTTTACTCGGATTCCCACCTCGATGCCAATACGACGAAGACCGGCGGCTACATCAAGGAGAATGCCTACCTCGCCACCGTCCTTTCCTACGATCCCGCGACGGGACGCGCTCTTATGGAGCAAAGGAACAAAATGTGCGTCGGCGATGGTGCCGAGCTTCTGACCCCGGGGCAGACCGGGCGTCCTCTTACCGTGACGGCGATCTTTTCCGAGGAGGGAGAACCGATTTCTGCTACGCCGCACCCTTACATGCGGTTTTATATTCCCGTGCCGTATCCCGTGTTACCCGGGGATATTCTCCGTGCGGCGGGAAGTGAAACATAATTTATCTTTTTACGGAAAGAAGGCATATCCATGGATTTTATCGAAGTGTTGAAGGCGATTTTCCTCGGCATTGTCGAGGGAATTACCGAGTGGCTCCCCATCAGCTCGACGGGGCATATGATTCTTGTCGATGAGTTTATCAAGCTGAATGTGTCCGATGCGTTCCGCGAGATGTTCTTCGTCGTGATTCAGCTCGGCGCGATTCTGGCGGTGCCCGTCCTCTTTTTCCATAAGCTCAACCCCTTTTCCAAGAAAAAGAGCGCCGAAGAGCGTCGCGGCACATGGAGCCTGTGGGGAAAGGTCATCGTCGGCGTGATTCCCGCCGGTATCCTCGGCGTCCTGCTCGACGATTTCTTCAATTCGCATTTCTATAATTACATTGTCGTCGCGATCGCCCTGATCGTCTACGGCGTCGCCTTTATCGTCATTGAGCGTCTGCGGGCAGGGAAGCCCTTCCGCGTCGAGCGTACCGACGAGCTCACCTACCGCGACTCTCTCGTGATCGGCTGTTATCAGGTGCTCTCCCTGATTCCCGGCACCTCGCGTTCCGGTTCCACCATTCTCGGCGGTATGATGACGGGCGTCTCCCGTACCGCGAGCGCGGAGTTCTCCTTCTTCATGGCGATCCCCGTCATGATTGGAGCTTCTCTTGTGAAGATTCTCAAGTTTATTACCAAAGGTTATACCGCGACGGGCGCCGAGCTCGGGCTTCTCGCCATCGGCATCGTCACCGCGTTTCTCGTCTCCCTTGCCGCGATCCGCTTCCTGATGGACTTCGTGAAGCGTCACGACTTCAAGCCCTTCGGGATCTACCGTATCGCCCTCGGCGTGCTTGTCCTTGGCTATTTCCTCGTAAAGACCGTTATCGCATAGTAAATAAGAAAAGGAAATCACAAGATGAAACTCGATCTGAAAGAGAAAGAATTTTCCGTCCTCGGCATCGGCGAGGTCATGCTCCGTCTCTCTCCCGTCGGAAAAGAGAGAATCTCTTATTGCGAAACCTTTGAAAAACAGGCGGGCGGCTCGGAACTGAATGTCGTCGCCGGCATTTCCATGCTCGGTATGCGTACCGGCATGATTACAAAGCTCCCGCATAACGAGATCGGAAAGTTTGTCAAGCATAAGATCCGCTATTCCGGTACGAGCGACGATTATATCATCTACGACGATTCGGAGAAGAAACGCCTCGGCGTCTATTACTACGAGTCGGGCGCCTATCCCCGCCCGCCGGTGGTCTCCTATGACCGCGCCGGCTCTTCCTTCACCACCTTCCGAAAGGAAGAACTCCCCGCCGATGTTTATACCGCGACGAATGTCTTCCATACGAGCGGCATCACCCTCGCGCTGTCGGATACCATCGCGGAGAATGTCATCGCGATGATGCACCGCTTCCATGAGGCGGGCGCCCTGATCTCCTTTGATGTCAACTACCGTGCTTCTCTCTGGAGTGAAGAGAAGGCGAGAGAGACGATTCTCTCCGTCCTCCCGATGGTCGATTTCTTCTTCGTCTCGGAGGAGAGCTCCCGCCGCATGTTCGGCATGACCGGCACGCATGAGGAGATTCAGGAGCAGTTCGCAAAGGAATATCCGAACCTCCGCATGATCGCGAGCACAAAGCGTAAGGTCATCACCTCCACCCGCCAGTCTTTCACCTCTCTTGTCTACGACTGCGAGAACGGGGAACACTTCATGGACGCCCCGTACGATAACATTGATGTCGTCGACCGCATCGGCTCGGGCGACGCCTATGTCGCGGGCGCACTCTACGGCGCTCTGAAATACGGCGACATTCATTCCGCCGCCCGTTACGGAGACGCCATGGCGTCGGTGAAGAATACCGTCATCGGCGACATGACCGAAGTCGACATCGCCGACATCGACCGCGTCATCAGGAATCATACCACCACCGGTCCGAAGAGTGAAATGGTGCGATAACAGGTGGATAAATAAAAGCAGAAGGCGCAGCTCCGTTTAACGGAGTTGCGCCTTCTGCTTCAAAATAAGGACTTATAATTGCGAAAATGGTTTTACGCATTGATTCTCGCCCAGTCGATCTCGGGGAGTTCGTGCTCTCTTAAAAACGCATTGGTTTTAACAAAATGTCCGCAACCGAAAAAGCCGTTGTATGCCGAGAGGGGACTCGGGTGCGCACATTCGAGAATCAGATGGCGCGGGTTCGTAATCAGTGACTTTTTGCTCCGTGCATTGCCTCCCCAGAGGAGGAAGACGATCGGCGTTTCTTTTTCGTTGAGAAGCGAAATGATCTTATCGGTCAGTATCTCCCAGCCCTGTCCTTTGTGGCTCTGCGGCTGTCCTTCTCTGACGGTCAGTGTCGTGTTGAGGAGTAGGACACCCTGCTTTGCCCATCCGACGAGCTCGCCGCTCTTCGGTGGGTTGACGCCGAGTTCATCGTGCAGTTCTTTGAAAATGTTCTGAAGCGAAGGAGGAAACGGCACACCCTCTTTTACCGAAAAGCAAAGCCCATGTGCCTGCCCACGCCCGTGATACGGATCCTGTCCGAGCAGGACAACGCGGCAGTCGGCATAGGAGGTGTAGCGGAGGGCATTGAAAATGTCTCCCATCGGCGGATAGACCGTCGCACCGAAGTATTCCCGTTTGAGAAACTCACGAAGTCGAAGATAGTAGTCTTTTTTGAATTCTTCCGCAAGAAGGGTGTCCCAGTCGTTCCCGATATGTACCATGAGAGACTCCGTCCGTTTTTTCTTCTATTGTATCACGAACGACGGGAAAAAGCAAGAAGAATTTTATGCACCGAAGACGCTCTCGATCACCCGCGGACAGGCAGGCGGAGAATAGAGCCACGAATCCATGTGCGTAACCGACTCCGTGTCGATAAAATAGCGGAGCGGTTCGGCGTGCAGATCCGCATCGTGTGCGTCAATGATGATGAGCTTGATTTTCATCTTTTCGGGTATGATGCTCTTGATATATACGGCGGCACTTTGCCCGACCTTGACTTCTTCTTTATATTCGGCGAGCCCCGCGAGATTCGGCGTCAGCTCGACGAAAATGCCGTAATTCTCCACACTGCGAATAATGCCGCGCACCGTCTGTCCTTCGGAGAAGAGGGCGGCATTTTCCTCCCAGCTCCCGAGGAGCTCCCGCTCGGAGACATAAATGCGTCCCCGCTCGTCGATGGTCTTGACAACGGCATAGATCGCGTCTCCGACCGACAGGCGTGCCGCAGGGTGGGAGATCCGCGAGACCGAAATACAGTCGATGGAGAGCAGGGAAACGATCCCGCACCCGATATCGACAAAGGCACCGAAATTCTCAAGGTGCGTGATCTTCGTCGGGATCACATCGCCCGGGATCAGCGCCGAGACATAGTTTAACATACATTCCCGTTGCGCCGCGCGGCGGGAGAGAACGGCGACAATGTCACCGGCACCGTCTTTTTCAAAGCCGATGACCTTGAAGCAGACGGGTTTTCCTACCCGCGTCAGGATCGCGATGTCCTTGATCTCCTCGTGCTCAGGGAGAAACTGAACCTCCTCCCTCGGCATAATCCCCTTGATATGCGCGCCGAGTCCGATATGAAGATTGAAATTGTGATCGCACAGGATTGCCGGCGCCTCCAGAATGATCTGCTTTTCGAGCGCCTTTTCGAGCCCCTGTTTTGTGGAGATGTATA
>CALAFS010000019.1 GCA_937892405.1 uncultured Clostridia bacterium | reverse complement strand
ACCCCGAAGTGCCCCGCGTTCTGCCTTCGGGCGGGAGGCATACGGTGTCCGCCTTGCGGACGGGGAGGAGATCGCCGCGGATGCGGTCATTCTCACCGCCGACCCCGGCTGCGTCTTCGGGAAGATTCTCGATGCCCCGATGCCCCGCGCCCTTCTGAATTTTTATCGCGATCCCGCCATGCACCGTTTTTCGAGCGTCGGCTGTGCCTTTGCCGCCCCTTTTGATCTTCCGTTTTCGGGAGATTTCGTGTTACAGGTCGGTCGCTCGGGGAAATCCTATGAGGTCGGAGACGGACGGCTTGTCCTGCGTGAATTTTCGCACGAACCTTCCTTTGCCCCCGCAGGGGAGACGGTCATCACCACCATGCGCCTCTTTTACGAGGACGGGTGCCGGCATTTTCTCGACCTTTCCGAAGATAAGGCGGCGTACAGGAAAGAGAAGGCGCGCCTGCTCGCCGATACCGAAGGGGACATCGTCGATCGCTTTCCCGCCCTGTCGGGGAAGCTCCGTCCCCTCGACATCTGGACACCCGCGTCCTACCGCGATTTCACCGGTGCGCCGCTCGGCACTTATATGAGCTTTCTTTTGCCGCCCGGGCGGGTGCCGCATGCCCTCCCCGCCCGCGTGCCCGGCATCTCGGGACTGTATCTCGCCACGCAGTGGCAGTCCCCGCCCGGCGGACTGCCGACCGCCCTTTCTCTCGGCAGGCGTGCGGCGACTATGGCTTGCCGCGCCGTCAAAGCGACGGAGAAGCCGCGCTTTTCTCGAAGAAAAGCAAGCGTAATGTAAAGAAATATATGCAAAATACAGTGAAAGAAGGGAGAAGCTCCTTTGAAAAACCTGACGGAATCCTATTCTGTGAATGTGGAAGAGATGACCGCCCGTCTGCGCGTATCGGAAAACTTCGATGTGATCCGACGCGATCTTCGGGTGGGAGAAGAAACCCTGACCTTTTTCTATATCGACGGATTCACCAAGGATTCCGAGATGCAGCGACTGATGCAATACTTTCTTTCGCAGAAGAGCATCGGCACGGCGACGGAGCTTCTCTCCCGTCTGCCGCATGTGGAGGCGGAGCGGGTGGAAAACGCGGATACCGCGCTTTGCGCCGTGCTCTCCGGACAGACCCTTCTTCTCGCTTCTACCTTTGCGGGGGAGGGGATCCTCATCGACCTGCGCACCTATCCCTCCCGCGGGGTCACCGAGCCGGAAGGGGATAAGGTCATGCAGGGGGCGAGAGACGGCTTTGTCGAGACACTGATCGTCAACACCGCCCTGATCCGCCGAAGAATCCGCGATCCCCGCCTGACGATGTCGCATTTCAATCTCGGCGGCGCGTCGAAGACCGACATCGTCGTCTGCTATCTCGCCGGGGTCGCCGATGAGAAAAAGGTCATGGCGATCGAGGGAAAGCTCCGCGCCATTCGTCCGAAGTCCCTGACCCTCGGCACGCAGAGCCTCGCCGAGAGCCTGATCCGCACGCGATGGTATAACCCTTTTCCGAAGATCCGCACGACCGAGCGCCCCGACACGGCGGCGGCACAGGTCGTCGAGGGGAGTATTCTGATCTTTTGCGACACCTCGCCGCAGGCGATGATTCTGCCGACCTCGATTTTCGATTATCTCCAGCAGACCGACGACTACTATTTTCCGCCCCTGACGGGGACCTATCTGCGCGTTGTGCGCACCTTCATTCTTCTGCTTTCCCTCGTCGCAACCCCTCTTTGGTATCTCGCGCTGGAATATCAGACGGTTCTACCCGAGGCACTCCGCTTTCTGATCCCCGACGAGCCGGGCGCCCTGCCGATCCTTCTTCAGCTCTATCTTGCCGAGATCGCGATCGACGGACTGAAAATCGCGTCGATGAACACCCCCGACATGCTCTCGAACTCTCTCTCCATCGTCGGCGCCCTGATTCTCGGCGACTTCGCCGTCGGGGTCGGGTGGCTCTCGGAAGATGTCATTCTTTATATGGCGTTCGTTGCCATCGCGAATTTTGCCCAGCAGAACAACGAGCTCGGCTATGCGATCAAATTCATGCGCGTGATGATTCTGACCCTGACCGCACTGCTCGGCGTGTGGGGCTTCGCCCTCGGGCTGGTGCTCACCTGCGTCTTTGCCGCCTGCAACCGCACGGTCGGAGATATGCACAGCTATCTTTATCCGCTCATACCGTGGAACGGAAAGGCGATGCGCCGCCTCCTCTTCCGCACGCGCAAGCGGGATTTCGACGATTGAAAAATTGAAAAAAAGGAAACGGTCTGTCCGTGCGACAGACCGTTTCCTTTTTGCGCGGAGGGCAAGCCGACCGCCTTTTGAGAGGAAAAATGTTGCCCCTGCGGGGCACTGCGTTTTTCCTCCCGCGACTTTTTGTGCGGGGACTCTTGCAAAAGAAGAAAAGATATAGTATAATAAAAGTAAATTCGTCGCGCACGCGCGACCGTTCTGAGGTGAGGTATGAGAGCTTTCGTAAAATACGCCCGTGCGACGCTATGCGTTTTGCTTTGCCTGTGCATGGCCCTGACGGCGGTAGTCGCCGCGGGAGATTCCGCATCTTTTCTTGCAGCGGTAGACGAGATTTCGGACGCCGTGACCTATGAGGAGCGCTCGGATGCGGTCGCTTACGCCCGCTCCCTTTATGACGCGTCGATGGCGGAAGAGGAGGGCGTCGCCGAGGCGCTCGCGACGCTGGAACGCTACGCGGCAGAACTTCTTTCTGTAAAGACGGCGGCGGACGCGTACATCGCGGCGGTTGCCCGCGCGGAAGAAGCCCATGGCGAAGAGAATTATGCCGATACGGTCGCGGCACTGTCCGAGGCGGACAGCAAGTATGAGGCGGCGACCGCCGTCCCCGGCTATCCGGGACTTTCCGCCGCGGAATATACAAGAAGTCGGATCCGCGAGGAGCTTTTCGAGCCCGAGCAGGCGTCCCTTGCCTACATCGCCGCCGCAAAGGCGATCGAGAGCTGTACCACATACGAGGATGCCCGCGCCCAATGGATCGAGATGCGGGATCTTACCGAAGAGATTCTTCCCGACTATCCGGGGATCGCCGAGGCGGAGGAGATCTATCGGAGAACCGAAGCGTATCTTTCCGAGTGCGAGAGAGTCGCGAACGATTTTATCGCCGGTGTGCAGGACGCGACGGGTGCCGAGGGGTATGCCGCAGAGCTTTGCCGTCTGCTGCGTCTGCGGGATAGCGTGGACTTTACCGTCGAGGGTGTGCGCACAGCGAACACCACGCTGAATTATCTCGTCAAAGAATACAACAATGCCGTGCGCGCCGCCAATGAAGAAGCGGGCAACGCTTCTTCGATCGGTCTGACGGTCGGCATGACCCCCCGGTAGCAGAAATCTTTCGGGCAATGTCCTCGATCTTATCAAATAAGTAAAGAAAACTTGACAATATAAAGGAGAATCCCTTGGAAACGCAGGAAAAAGAAACACAGTCCTCCGTCGGACTGACCTCGGCAGAGGTAGCGGAACGCGTCGCCCGCGGCGAGGTCAACAAAACAAAAGAGAAGAGCGGAAAGAGCTATCTCAGGATCGTCACCGACAATCTCTTTACCTTCTTTAATATGATCTGGGCGCTGATCGCCGTATTGATGATCGCCTTTCAGAGCTATTCCAACCTGACCTTCCTCGCGGTCATTATCCCGAATGTCCTGATCGCGATCATTCAGGAGTGCCGGGCAAAGCACACGGTGGAAAAGCTCTCGGTCACGACCGATCCCCGCGCGACCGTCCTGCGGGACGGGGCACCGGTGGAGATCGCCGCCGAGGAGATCGTGCTCGGCGATGTGATGCGCGTTTCCATGGGACAGCAGATTCTCGCGGACGCCATTGTAGTCTCGGGACTCGCGGAGGCGAACGAGAGCATGCTGACCGGAGAGTCGAATGCCATTCGCAAGAGCGAGGGGGACAAGGTTCTCGCCGGCAGTTACCTCGTCAGCGGGCAGATCGACTGCCGCACGATTCATGTCGGAGCGGAGAATTATATCCATAAGATCGAGAAGGCGGCGAAGGGGTTCAAAAAGCCCGCGTCCAACCTCTTCCGCGATCTGAACAAACTGCTTTTCTACATCGCCTGCCTGATGGTGCCGCTTGCCATCGCCATGTACATCTTCCAGAGGATCTCCACGGGGAGCGTCACCGATTCGGTTCTTCAGACCTGCGGCGCCGTGATCGGCATGATCCCCGCCGGCATGTATCTTCTTGTCACCGTTACCCTGACGCTGAGCGTCATCACCCTTGCGACAAAGCGCACGCTCGTGCAGGATATGTATTCGATCGAAATGCTTGCGAGCGCCGATGTCGTTTGCCTCGATAAGACGGGTACCATCACCGACGGCACGATGTGCGTCTCGGCGGTTCTGCCCCTCGGCGGACACACCGAGGAAGAGGTCGGGCACATCATGTCCCTGATCGAAGGCTCCGAGCAGTCGGTGAATGCGACCTCCCGTGCCCTGATCGAGCACTTCGGCACCGTGGACGACGATACACTGCTCGATAAGGTTCCGTTCTCCTCCGCGCGCAAGTATTCCGCCGCTGCCTTTGCGGGGATCGGCACCTATTCCGTCGGCGCACCGCATTTTGTAAAATGCGAGGTGACGGACGAGATGGAAGAGAAGATCGGCACTTACGCCGCGGCGGGAGAGCGCGTGCTTCTCCTTGCAAAGCATGAGAGCCTTACCGCCGAGAGCGGGGAGCCGGTCGCTCTGATCGCCGTCTCCGACCGTATCCGCCCGAACGCAAAAGAAACCATTGAGAAATTCCAGTCGCAGGATGTCACCGTGAAGATCATCTCGGGTGACCACGCCGCGACCGTCGCCGCGATTGCCGCCCGCGTCGGGGTGAAGAACGCCGACCGCTACGCCTCCTGCGAGACGATGAGCGATGAGGAGCTGATCGCCGCGGCGAACGAATATACCGTCTTCGGCAGAGTCACGCCGGAGCAGAAGGTGCTTCTCGTCAAGACGCTGAAAGCCGAAGGGCACACCGTCGCCATGACGGGCGACGGCGTCAACGATACCCTCGCTCTCAAGGAGAGCAACTGCGCGATCGCCATGGCGGACGGCAGTGAGATGGCGCGTAAGGTTTCGCAGATCGTCCTGCTCGACTCCGACTTCGGCACTCTGCCCGATGTCGTCAGAGAAGGGCGCCGCTGTATCAACAATGTGCGCCGCTCGTCCACGCTGTTCCTGATGAAGACTGTCCTGACCATCACCCTTTCGCTCGTGACGGTCATCACCGGACTTCTGTCTCTCTTCACTTCGGTTCCCGTGTTCGTCTATCCCTTCCAGCCGAAGGGACTGATGCTCCTCGAGCTCTGCGTCATCGGTATCGCCTCGGTGCTTCTCGCCCTGGAGCCGAACAATGAGCGGATTGAAGGTTCGTTTATCAAAACCGTCCTGAAGAACAATATTCCGAACGCGATCGGTCTGATCGTCCCCGTCTTCACGGTTGTCCTCCTCGGCGCCTGCGGCGTGTTTGAGAGCACGGCACAGCGCAATGTCCTTGCGATGATCGCTGTCACCCTCGCGGGACTTGCGAACCTCTGGATGCTCTGTATCCCCTATACCAAGTGGCGCGCATTCGTCGCGGTCGGCATGACCGCCTTCCTCGCCCTTGCCGTTCTGCTTTGCGCGACGGTGCTCGCACCGTTTATGCAGCTCGGGTTCGAGCTGGTCGCTCCCATTCCCGGCACGGTCGTCGCCGTCGGCCTCGGCAGCATGGCGTTCGCCGCTCTTGCCCATGTGGTAAATGCCGCGATCCATCGCATAAAGAAAGCGAAAAAATCCGCATAACCAAACAAAACATAAACAAAAGTTGCCAAAATCCTTGGATTTTGGCAACTTTTGCATTTGAAAATATCATTCTGAATTCTTAATTCATAATTCTTAATTTCGAATTAAAACACCACTTTCATGTACGCCGCGACCGCCTCATACATACGGTAGAATCCGAGATCGGTCGGGTGACAGCGGTCGACGGTACAGCCGTCGGAGAATTCGCCGCGGTACATTTCGGCACCGTCGACAAAGTAGGTGTGCCGATCGCCGGCGAGCCTCGCCTCTTTGTACACCGAGAAAATGTAGTCCCGTCGTGCATGCCCGCAGCTCGCGCCGGGAGAGGAGAGAAAGAAGAAGGGGATGTCGGGGTGCGCTCCGCGGATTTTGCGGTACAGCTTCGGCAGGGTCGCCTGCAAATGCTCGAGCGTCGGGGCGTTGTGATCGTAGTCACTGACGAAGGCACGCATGGGGAGCGATGCCATATAGTTGACGATGGCGTCTTCGCCTTTGGCACAGCCGGAGAAGCCGAGATTGCGGTAGTCGAAACCGAATCGACGGGAAAGCTCCGCGATATAGCAGGTGCCGGGACGGGACGCACAGCCGCCCTGCGTGATCGAGGAACCGTAAAAGATCACCGGCAGAGCCTCTTCGTATGCCTCGCCTTCGGTCAGCACCGCGTCGGGCGCCAGCCCGATCAGCAGTTTTCCACAGGTTCCGTAGAGCGGGAAGTTCAGCGTGTAGGAGGTCATTTTTCTCTCCGGCGCATCATAGACGCCCGAGAATTCGGTCGCGCCGATTTTGTCCATCGTCGGGAAGAACGCCTTGCGGAATACCTCCGCCTCTCCCTCCCTCGCATAGAGGTCGAACCCCTGCGAGCCGGAGAAGGGCATGTGCGGCATGCACTGCATCGGCTTTCCCGTGTCACAGTATAAGAGAATGTACGGGGAGTCGGTTGTAAAGCGCACCCGTCCGCCCGCCGTGTGGTAGTTCAGCTCGGCGACACCGGGACTTGTTGCCTCCGCGACGGCGGGATCCAGTCGGTGAAAGAGAAGGGAATCGTCCTCCGGTTTTTCAAGACCGTAGATTCCGAACGGCGCTTCTCTGACATCGTGAAATACCGCGCCCTCCCGTCTTGTGTCGGCGGGAATCGCAAAGTTTTTGTCGATCTCCTCGATTTTCATATTCCGTCTCCGTTTCTTATGCGGTACGCATCGGTTTTGACAGGGAAGATTTTACGGAAAGGTCGCGTTTACATTTCCTCGTCTTCGCCTTGCTCTTCTTCGTAAGCCTCTTCGTCCAGCTCGTCGTTGAAGTGCTTGATTTCCTTGCTGTTGACATAGGTTGCCGAGCCACGCTCGCTGGTAAAGACATATTCCTCGTCATCAAGATCGTAGAGTCTGCCCGACAGGTCGAGATTCTTTGCTGCCTTGCAGAACACATCGAGGAAGTCTTCGGGGTTGAATTCGTCGATCTCGACGCCGAGGTCGTCATTCGTGAAGGTAAAGCCGCTCTCCGCCGTGTCTTCCGCCGAGGCGAAATCGTCGTCATAAGCGATATAATCGTCGCTGATGTCAAAAAAGTCGTCAAGCTCGCCGGACTTCAGGTATTTCACGAACTTCTTGAGATCGGATTTGACACCGTTTACCGTAATTTCAAAATACAGCTCTTCGTATAAAGTCATAAAGGCCTCCCGCGCGGCACCCGCGCATGTTTTCATTTTGCGAAATAGAGTATAACACACCGCCTCTCGGTTTGTCAATAGCTTTTCGGCGCTTTCCGGGGAAATGTCGCATGCTACTGCGCCGTCCGTGACGGGAGACGGGGGAATTCTCCGTTTCCTACCTTTTATTATATACGGAGAAAGAGATCCCGCCACACGGGAAGGCGGTTGCGATCGCCGCCTTCCGGAAAAGGGGACGGCGGACGGTGTCCTGTGCGAAGATCGTCGTTTTTTGCCACCCGTGGGCGGATTTTGTCTCCCGTTTCCTCTCGTATGACGGATTTTTCCGCCTTTTGAAAAATTTTTTTAATTTTTTTATCAAAACCCCTTGACAAGTGAAGGAAAAAGGGATATAATAG
>CALAFS010000018.1 GCA_937892405.1 uncultured Clostridia bacterium | reverse complement strand
ACTACACCGTCCGCTGTGCCTTCTCTCCAAAGAAGGTCTTCCGTATCGCGAAGGATACCTTCCGCGGTGTGTATGACGAGGCGGTCATTCTCGGCTGGCTGAAGGTCTTCTACCGTCGCTTCCTCACCCAGCAGTTCAAGCGCTCCTGCATGCCAGACGGGCCGAAGGTCGGCTCTGTCACTCTGTCGCCTCGCGGCGACTTCCGCATGCCGTCGGACGCGTCGCCCGCTCTCTGGCTTTCCGAAATCGAAGAAATTGAAAAGAATTCTTTGCAAAAATGAGTATATTTGACCTCTTCAAACAGATCGAGACGCAAAAGCCGCAGCCGACCACTCCGCCGACCTTTATGATTGTCGGACTCGGTAATCCCGGGGAAGAGTATAAGAAGACGCGGCACAACGCCGGCTTTTGCGCCCTCGACGCTCTTGCCGCAAGTCTCGGCGTCAGCGTCGACCGCGCGAAGTTTTCCGCCCTTGTCGGCACGGCAAATCTCGCCGGAGAAACCGCCCTTTTAATGAAGCCGCTGACCTTTATGAACCTCTCGGGCAAGGCGGTTGCCGAAGCCGCAAACTTCTATAAAATCCCGCCCGAGCGGATTCTCGTTCTTCACGACGAGATCAGCTTTGCCCCCGGGGTGATCCGGATTCGCAAGAAGGGCTCTGCCGGTGGACACAACGGATTGAAAAGCATTATTGCTTCCCTCGGGAGCGAGAACTTTCCGCGTATCAAGATCGGCGTGGGGCAGAAGCCGCACCCCGATTACGATCTCGCCGACTGGGTGCTCGGCACGCCGCCCGAGGAGGATCGCGCCGCCATCGCCGCGCGTCATCCCGACATCATCTCGGCGACCCGTCTGATCGCCGAAGGAAAGATCGAAGAGGCGATGAACCGTTATCCCCATTGATCCCGCTCCCCGTCGCCGCGCCCTGACGGGGAAGACAAGCTACGGCGCGATATAAAGGAACCTGTATGCGATCCATAACCTCCCTGATCCGGCTTGATCGGGAGTACCGGAGTGCGGCAATCACCCTGAAAGAACAGCTCACGGCGGCAAAGACTCTGCCCATCGTCGTGAACGGTCTTTCCGCCGGCGCCGCCTTCGCCTTCCTTGCCGAATCCTGTCGGGACGCCAAAGACGCCACCGGCACCCCCGCGCTTCTCCTTGTTTCCGACGAGGACGAGGCGAAGCGGATTTCCGCGGCGCTGTCGGGAGCCGGACTCCGCGCCCGTGCCTATCCCGCCCGCGATCTGATTTTTCACAGTATGGCAGCCTCTCACGATACGGAGCGTGAGAGGCTTACTGTGCTTTCCGCCGTCCTTGCGGGAGAGGTCGATGTTGTCGTCACCACCCCTGCGGCGGCAATGCTTTATACCATACCCGAATCCCTTCTTGTCTCCCTGACCTTTGAGCTTCGTCTCGGGGACACTATGGCACCCGAAGCTCTGGAAAAGCGCCTTCTCGCCCTCGGGTATGCAAAGGTCGATATGGTCGACGGCATCGGACAGTATGCCCGCCGCGGCGGAATTCTCGATGTCTTCGTCGGCGGGGAAAGCGCCCCCGTGCGACTGGAATTTTTCGGCGACGAGATCGACCGCATGGAGTCCTTCGATCCCATCACCCAGCGCGTGAGCGGGAGCGTGCCAACGCTTTCTTTTCTCCCCGCGGGTGAGACTCTCGTCTCGGAGGAGGCAAGAGCGAGAATTCTCGCGACGGTCGACCGTCTCCTTGCGAAGGCAAAGGACGACGAAATCCGCGCGAAGCTCGAAAAAGAGAAGAATGCGCTCGAAAACCGTCTCCCCCTCGAATTCCGCGACAAATACGAGGGTCTGCTTTATGACGGGCAGTCCACCCTCTTTTCCTATTTCGATATTTATCCCCGCACCGCCACCTATCTTCTCGGCACGGCGGGGATCCGTGAGAATCTCAAAAAGCAGAGTGAGCTTCTCCGCGACGAGCGGGCGGCGCTCCTCTCGCAGGGGCTCGTCGGGGAGGAAGCGGCAAGCTATTTTGCCGATCCCTCCGATCTCGAGGACTTCCTCGGGCGGAATGTCGCCGTCCATCTGAATCCTTTCTCGGGCGGCGTCGGTACCATGCGCGTCTCGGGGCTGTTCGGCTTCCGCTGTCGGCGGACGGTTTCTTATGGGGAGAACGCCTCGCTCCTCTTCGAGGATCTCACCACTTTCCGCAAAGCGCTCTACCGCGTCCTGATCGTCTGTGAGAATAAGCAGGGCGCCGCCTCCCTGATTTCCTCATTGGGGCAAAACGATTTTCCTGCCGTCAATCTCTGCGATATGCCTGACTTTGACTACAATTCTATGCAAAACGGCATGATTTATGTCACTGCCGGGGAAATATACGAAGGTTACGAGTTGATGATGGCAAAGGCCGCCGTCCTCTCTATGGCGCAGGACGAGGGGAAACGCGTCGTCGCCGCAAGGCGCGAGGCGCGGATTCTTCGCCGAGCGGGAGGCGCGGGGCAACGCCTGATGAGCTATGCCGATCTCTCGGTCGGCGACTATGTGGTGCACAGAAAATACGGTATCGGACGCTTCGAGGGGATCAGCACCGTCACCGTCGACGGCGCGACCCGCGATTATATCACGGTGCAGTACGCCGGCACCGACACCCTCTTCGTCCCCTGCGACCGTCTCGAGATGATCGGAAAGTACATCGGACGCAAGGACTCCGACGGCGCGGTCAAGCTCTCGAAGATGGGAGGCACCGACTGGTCGCGCCAGACCGCGAAGGCGAAGAGCGCCGCGAAGAATATCGCGAAGGATCTCATCCGCCTCTATGCCGAAAGACAGCGGCGCCCGGGCTTCGCCTTCCCGAAGGATTCCGAGATGGAGGAGGAGTTCGACGCCTCCTTCGAGTTCGCGCCGACCGATTCCCAGCTCCGCGCGATCGAGGAGATCAAGGCGGATATGGAGCGCCCCGTGCCGATGAACCGCCTGCTTTGCGGCGATGTCGGCTTCGGAAAGACCGAGGTCGCCCTCCGCGCCGCCTTCAAGGCAGTGAGCGGGGGAAAGCAGGTCGCCTTCCTCGTCCCGACGACGATTCTCGCGCTTCAGCATTATCAGACCGCGCTCTCCCGTATGCGCGGTTATCCCGTTACGGTCGAGATGCTCTCCCGCTTCCGCACGCCGAAAGAGGAGGAGGCGATTCTCCGCCGCCTTCGCCGCGGCGAGATCGACATTCTGATCGGCACGCATAAGCTCCTCTCCAAAAAAATCGAATTCCGCGATCTCGGACTTCTTATCATCGACGAGGAACAGCGCTTCGGCGTTACGCAGAAGGAAAAACTGCGCGAGATGGCGAAAAATGTCGATACACTCACTCTGACCGCCACTCCCATTCCGCGTACTCTCAATATGGCGATGAACGGCATCAGCGATATGTCGGTGCTCGACGAGGCGCCATCCGACCGCCGCCCCGTGCAGACCTATGTGCTCGAGCACGACGACGGGATTCTCGCCGAAGCCATGGGGCGGGAGCTTGCCCGCGGCGGGCAGGTGCTCTACCTCTATAACCGTATTGACAACATTGACCTTGTCGCCGGCAGAATCATGAAAGCCCTTCCCACCGCGCGCGTCGCCTATGCCCACGGGCAGATGGAAAAGGAAGAGCTCGAGGACATCTGGCAGTCCCTTGTGCGAGGGGAACTGGACATCCTCGTCTGCACCACCATCGTCGAGACGGGGGTCGACCTCCCGAATGCGAACACCCTCATCATCGAAAACGCCGATCACATGGGGCTCTCCCAGCTCCACCAGCTCCGCGGAAGAGTCGGGCGCGGCACAAGGCAGGCGTATGCCTACTTCACCTATCGCGTGGGGAAGGCGCTCTCCGAGGTCGCGACAAAGCGTCTCACCACGATCCGTGAGTATGCCGAGTTCGGCGCGGGGTTCAAGATCGCTCTGCGCGACCTCGAGATCCGCGGTGCGGGAAACCTCCTCGGTGCGGAACAGCACGGCTATATCGACAGCGTCGGCTACGATCTCTATATCCGTCTTCTCTCCGAGGCGGTGCTCGAGGAGGAAGGGAAGACGCCCGAACCTCTCTTTGAAGCTACGGTCGATATGCACCACGATGCGAACATTCCGGAGAGCTATATTTCCTCCTCCGCCTCCCGCATGGAAATGTATAAGAAAATCTCTCTCATTGAAACCGAGGAGGACTACCGCGACATCGCGGACGAGTTCCTTGACCGCTTCGGCGATCTGCCCGAGGCGACTGCCCGCCTTCTGCGTGTCTCTTTGATCCGCGCCCTCGCCGTGCGTGCGAAGGTGCGGCGGGTGGAAGAGCGCGGCGGTATCCTGACCTTCACGATTGAGAAACCCGATCTTGCTGTCTGGTCGGAGCTGTTCGCAAAATATCCGGGGCTTGCCTTCCGTCCGGGGGGCGGCGCCGTCGCCTACCGTCTGCGCGGCAGTGAAGAGGGAAGCACCGTCGCCCTCGCCGTCCTCACCGATTATGTCGGTGCGATGCACCCCAAAGAAAAGGAGAACGAAACATGAAAGCCAAACGGATTTTCTTTGTCTCCCTCGCCGTCTTCCTCGCTCTGATTCTTATTTTCGGTGCCGTCCTGTTCACCATCTCCGCCGTGCGCCGTGCCCGCGCGGTCGCGTCTTATAAGAACATCACGGTCGAGAAGGGGGTCTACTCCTATTTTGCCTCCTATTATAAAGGACTCTACCTTACCTCTCTGCGCGCCGCCGGTATCGGCGCCTACGACACGCCCGTCTTTTGGGCGCAGACCGACACGGAGGGGGTGAGCTACGGACAGCGGCTCTCGGACGGCTTCGCCGATTACATGCGTCGCACTCTTGTCGCCGCCTCCCTCTTCGACAGTGCCGCCACTCTCACCGACGCGGAGAAAAAGAGTCTCGCCGACGCGGCGGAACAGGCGCTCACTTATCGCGCGGACGGCAGCAAGAAGAACTTCAACGAGATGACCGAAAAATACGGTTTTACCTACGATGATTATGTGAATTCGATAACAATTCTTTACAAAGCGGGCAGAGCCGAGACGGCGATCTACGGAGAAAACGGCGAAAATCTCAAAAATACCGCCGACGCGAAACTCTATCTCGAAACAAATTATAAGCATATTTATCTCCTCGCTCTGCGCACCGAAGATACCTTCCTCCTCGACGAGGACGGAAATCGGATCACCGAGGGGGGACAGGATCTTCTCCGTGATTTTACCGATACCGAGCGCGCGGAGCGCGCCGCTTTGATTGAGCGCGTGCGTGCGAGTATCGCGAACCTTGAGAGCGGGGAGGGCGAGATGATGAACCCTCTGATGTTCTCCACTCTGATCGAAAAGTACGATGACGGGGAAGGACGCGACCTCTCCGACGGTTACTACTTCTCGGAGGGGAGTGCGTTTACAAAGGAGTTCGCCGAGGCATTCCCGTCCCTTGTCGAGAAGGCGCTTTCCATGAGCGTCGGGAGTTACGCCGAGTGCGGCGACGAAGAGGGAAAGATCCGCTTTTTCCTTGCCTGCACAGAACCGACCGCTTCCGCCGATACCCTCTCACAGAATGCGCGTTACTTCACCGATTTTTATTCCCGTGTCGCCGATGCTTCGTTTGAAAAGACGCTCTCCCTCTTCCTTCCCGATGTCACCCTGACGGAGGAAGCCCTCACCTTCGATATTGTATCCCTGCCGTATAACAGCGAGTTTATCTTCCGCTGATTCCACCCCGCCGACAGTCTTTTGCCGACCCGACCGAAAGTAGAAATTCTTATGACAACTTTTCTCGTGACCCTCTCCGCCGTCGCGGTGATTCTTCTCGCCGCCGTCCCCGGCTATCTTCTCCGCCGCCGCGGTATGATCTCCGAGTCCTGTATTCCCGGGTGCTCGAAGATTCTTCTCTATGTCTGCCAGCCCTGCCTTTATATCTATTCGTTTCATATTCCTTTTTCCCTTGAAAAGCTCGGGAGAATCGGTATCTTCGCCGCGCTTTGTCTTGCGGTTCATGCCGTTATGCTCGGCGTCACCTTCCTCGTTCTGAACAAGAAGAGCCGGGAGCGCGTCACCTATCGGATCATGACGGTCGCCTGCGCGTTCGGCAACTGTGCCTTCTTCGGAATTCCTGTCATCGAGGCACTCATGCCGGAGGTCGCGTCGGATGTCATCATCTATACTACGGTCTATGCCTTCATTATGAATATGATCGCCTGGACGGTCGGTTCCGCCATCATTGCACGCGATGTGCATTACATCAATGCGAAGACCCTGTTTCTCAATCCCACGATGATCGGCTTTGCCATCGGTATGCTGATTTTCGTCACGGGGATCACCCTGCCGAGCGATCTTGCCGGCATGATTACCACCACGGCGAGAATGTCCACCCCCCTCTCCATGCTGATTATGGGCATGCGTCTTGCCGGTATGGATTTCCGCCGCGTCTTTACCAACCGCCCGGTTTATTTCGCTGTCGCGGTGAAGCAGTTCGGTCTGCCCCTGCTCGCCTTTGCTCTCGTGTATTTTCTCCCGATCTCCCTTGAGATCAAGGAAACCTTCTTCATCACCTGCGCCTGCCCCATCGCTTCCATTGTTCTGAACTTTTCGGAGATCATCGGGGAAGGGCAGGAAGACGCCGCAAACGCGGTTCTCCTCGGCACGATGCTGAGCATTGTTACCCTGCCGATTGTCTCCCTGCTGTTGCCTCTGCTTGCGGGGAGCGTATAACTCGCCGCCCATGCGGATATAATGGGCGTGAAAGTTTAAGTTTATTATACGGGCACGCTCCCGTGTTTCACGCACGAATTTCCCTCAAAACGGGTCCCGATCCCGTTTTGGTTTTCTCACGAAAACATCGGAAAATTCAAAAACCTTTGATATAAGCCTCTTATGTGGCGGAAAGAGTTTGTTATGATAAAAGTCGCTTTTTTCGATACGAAACCGTATGACCGCGCCGCATTCGAGGCGGCGTGTCCCGAAGATATGAAGATCAAGTTCTTCGAGACCAAGCTGAATGCAGACACCGCAGATCTCGCGCACGGGTATGATGCCGCCTGCGTTTTCGTCAACGATACGGTCGATGCCGCGGCGCTCGACGCGCTGGAGGCGGGCGGTGTCCGCCTTGTCGCTCTGCGCTGTGCGGGATACAACAATGTCGATGTCCGGCACGCCTTCGGGCATATCCATGTCGTCCGCGTCCCCGCCTACTCGCCCTATGCCGTCGCGGAGCACGCGATGGCGATGCTCCTCACCTCCGTGCGCCGCGTGCATAAAGCCTATAACCGCACGCGGGATTTCAACTTCAGTCTGAACGGTCTCGTCGGCTTTGATCTTTACGGAAAGACGGTCGGCGTCATCGGCACGGGGAAGATCGGGCGTACCTTCGCCGCGATCTGCCGCGGCTTCGGCATGCGGGTGCTCGGTTATGATAAGTACCCCGCGGAGGACGCCGGGATCGAATATGTTTCACTCGACACACTCTTTGCCGAGAGTGACATCATCTCCCTGCATTGTCCCTTAACCGAGGAGACAAAATATCTGATTTGTAAAGAAAACATTGCAAAAATGAAGAAAGGCGTCGTCATCGTCAACACATCGCGCGGCGCTCTGATCCGCTCGGAAGATCTGCTCGAAGGGATCAAAGAGAGAAAAATCGGTGCCGCCTGCCTCGATGTCTACGAGGAGGAATCCGACATCTTCTTTGAAGATAATTCCGGGCACATCCTCGAGGACGACACCCTCGCCCGCCTGATCTCCATGCCGAATGTCCTTGTTACCTCGCATCAGGCGTTCCTGACCGAGGAGGCGCTCTCCGGTATCGCGGGCACCACGGTGGAGAATATCCGCACCTTCTTCGCCACCGGCGCGTGCGAGAATGAGTTATGCTACCGCTGCGGCAT
>CALAFS010000017.1 GCA_937892405.1 uncultured Clostridia bacterium | reverse complement strand
GCGCCGCCCCCTCGCCGCGATCCTCTCGGATCTCTGCGATGCGGCGCGGACGACGGGGAAACTCGCGGAGGACGGCGTCGTCTATCGTGATCTCTTCGACACCGAGCTGATGGGGATCTTCACCCCCCGCCCGTCCGATGTGATCGCGACCTTCCGCATGCTGTATGCGCAGGATCCGCAGATGGCAACCGACTATTTTTACAACCTTGCGAAGGACACGAACTATATCCGTACCGACCGTATCGCGAAGGATATGAAATGGAAGGTTCCGTCCCCCTACGGGGAGATCGACATCACCGTCAATCTCTCGAAACCCGAGAAGGATCCGAAGGCGATCGCCGCGGCAAAACTTCTGCCCCCCTCCGGCTATCCGAAGTGCCTGCTCTGCCATGAGAACGAGGGCTATGCCGGCACCCTGTCGAAGCCCGCGAGACAGAACCTGCGCCAGATTCCCTTTGAGATGGCGGGGGCGAAGTGGTATCTCCAGTATTCGCCCTATGTCTATTACAACGAGCATTGCATCGCCCTGTCGTCGGAGCATACGCCGATGAAGATCGACCGCGAGAGCTTCCGAAAGGCGCTCGCCTTTGTCGGGCACTTCCCGCATTACTTCATCGGACAGAATGCCGATCTGCCGATCGTCGGCGGCTCGATCCTGACGCATGACCATATGCAGGGAGGGCATTATACCTTCGCGATGGAGCGCGCCGGGGTGCGCGTGCCACTCACCTTTGAGGGCTATCCCGATATCCGTGCGGGCATCGTCCGCTGGCCGATGTCGGTGATCCGCCTGACGGGGAAGGATCCCGAGCGTCTTGCCGACCTCGCGGATAAGATTCTTCTCGCGTGGCGTTCTTATACCGACGAGGCGGCGTTCATCTTCGCCGAGACCGATGGGGAAAAGCATAACACGATCACCCCGATCGCCCGCCGCCGCGACGGGGACTTCGAGCTGGATCTCGTCCTGCGCAACAATATCACGACACCCGAGCACCCCCTCGGCGTCTATCATCCGCATGCCGAATATCACAATATCAAAAAAGAGAATATCGGTCTGATCGAGGTCATGGGACTTGCCGTCCTGCCCGCGAGACTGAAAGAGGAGATCGCGCTCCTCTCCCGCGCGATTCTCGCCGGGGAAGACTTCTCCGCGGACGGGAAGATCGGGAAGCACTATGCGTGGTTCTCCGCCTTCCGCGACCGCTATACCTTCACGGAAGAGAATGTCGAAGAGATTCTCAAAGCCGAGATCGGCAACACCTTCGTGAATGTTCTCCGCGACGCCGGCGTCTATAAGGACACCGAAGAGGGCACTGCCGCCTTCCTTCGTTTCGTTACCTCTGTCGGCGGAAAGGCTTGACTTCTTCATCGCATGCACCATATGAAAAGCCTCATTTGTAAATAATCATTCACAAAAGGCGATAAAAGCAATAACATTGATAAAACAAAACGCAAGGCGAACACCTTGCGTTTTGTTTTGCTCGGACATTTGCGGGAGACTCCGCATGATTTGCCTTGATGCCTGCTTTTGGCTTGCTTTGACACCTGCCCTTGATATTGTTCTTATGATGTGATATACTATATTCAGGTAGCAATATACGATCGGTCGGATGAGCAAAGGAGAAATACCATGACGGCAGAAGAACTGCTCCGCGAAGCGGCACAGATCAAGGCGGAGATCACGGAAAAGAGAAAATACCTGCACGCACACGCGGAAGTGGGATTTGAACTTGAGAACACTCTGGCATATGTGAAGGGGGAGCTTGAGAGCATCGGCTGTTCGCCTCGGGCGTGCGGCAGGGCGGGACTTGTCACCCTGATCGGCGGGAAGAAACCGGGGCGGGTGTTTTTGCTCCGCGCGGACATGGACGCTCTGCCGATCCGTGAGGCGTCGGGCGTGGACTTCGCCGCGGAGAACGGCTGTATGCACGCGTGCGGGCATGATATGCACACGGCGATGCTCCTCGGCGCGGCAAAGCTACTGAAAAAACACGAGAGCGAGCTTTGCGGCACGGTCAAACTCATGTTTCAGCCCGCGGAAGAGATCTTTGAGGGCTCCGTCGACATGATCGGCGCCGGCGTGCTCGAAAATCCGTCGGTGGACGCCGCCCTGATGATTCATGTGATGGCGGGCATGCCCTTTGCGCCCGGCACGGTGATCGTGTCCGATCCCGGCGTCAGCGCACCGGCGGCGGATTATTTCACGATCCGCGTGCGGGGGAAGGGGTGCCACGGCTCCATGCCGGACACGGGGGTCGATCCGCTGACCGCGGCGGCGCATATTCTGATCGCCTTGCAGGAAATTCCGTCGCGCGAGCTTGCGATAAATGACCGCGCGGTACTGACCGTCGGCACTCTGCACGCAGGCACGGCGGCGAACGCCATTCCCGACGAGGCGGTCATGAGCGGAAGCCTGCGCACTTTCGACGAGGGCGTGCGCGATAAGATCAAGGTGCGCATGACCGACATCGCAGAGGGCATCGCCGGCGCGTTCCGTGCCGGGGCGGAGCTCACCTTCGGCAGCGGTTGCCCGACACTGAAAAACGATAAAGCGCTCTCCGCCGAAGCCTCTCGCTATGCGAAGGAGCTTCTCGGAGAGGGAAGAGCCTTCACCGTCGCAGAGCTTTCCGCGGGCGGTGCCTCCGGGTCGGCAGGCTCCGAGGACTTTGCCTATATCAGTCAGAGAGTGCCTTCGGTCATGCTCGCGCTGGCGGCGGGTCAACCCGAGAAAGGCTATATTTATCCGCAGCATCACCCGATGGTGAGATTCGATCCCGACGCGCTGGACATCGGCAGTGCGGTCTATGCCTATATGGCGGCGCGTTGGCTCGAAGACCACGCAAAATAATGTCCCGATTTTTTGCATTTATTTTTTGTCTTTGTAAGATAGGAGGAAAGAACATGTCGATTTTCCGTCGGTTAAACAAAAAGGAGGCAAGCGGCGGCGCGCCGGATCTTCGCGATGTGCTCCGCTCCCTTGCCAAAAACGAGATTGCCATCAAGGAAGACGGGAAGGGGAAAGCGGTCGCGCCCGACGCGAGTAAAATCGGCGGCAAGCCGTATCTTCCCGCGGATTTTATATGGCCCACTTTCCAAAGCTATGACGACGATGTCATTCGCCCCCTGTCCTTTTTCTGTCAGCTCCGCCTCGAGGAGGTGAAGGCGTATGACAGGGACGGCGTCCTGCCGGAGAAGGGAATTCTCTCCTTTTTCTATGAATGTGAATCGGCGACATGGGGCTTTGACCCCGCCGATTACGGGGCGGCGAAAGTATTTTATTTTGAAAATATTGATGGCTTCTCGCAAAGAGAGCTGCCGGACGATCTCGCGGCGGAATACAGAATCCCGGAAATCGCCCTGTCTTTCCGATCGCAGGTATCTTATCCCACCTTTGACGAGTTCGCGGATTACAGCGATCTTGCCTGTGAGTGGGACGAGTACGACAAAGTGCGCGCAAAGCTCGGCGTCGATCCGGAGCGCGATCCGGAAGGGGCAAAGATCCTCGGCTATGCCGATACGATCCAGGACGAAATGCTGACCGAATGTGAGTGGATCCATCGCGGGCTGTATTGCGGCAATGTGAACAGTACCCGGAATACCCCGGAAGATGTCCGGGCGGAGGTCAAAGCACATGCGAAGGACTGGACCTTGCTGCTTCAGCTCTCCACGATTGCAACCGACAATTTTGAATACATGTTCGGCGATTGCGGCATGCTGTATTTTTACATCAGAAAGGACGACCTCGCGGCGAGACGGTTTGGTGAAACCGAGTTCTGCGTGCAGTGTTGTTGATTGCACTCTTTACACTGTTTGCGTGCCGCCCGACTCGCTGTGACAAGCGTTCACCTGCAAGATTTCCTGAGTATTGCAAAGCTTTATTGGCAAAATGCACAGAATGAAAGAATTCTCGGCTTTGGCAGGGACAAAGCAAAAAGGCTTCGGAGAAAAATCTCCGAAGCCTTTTTGCTACGCGGCGACATCGTCCGCGGCATGTTGCTCTCTTCGTCTTAAAAAGACTTTTTCTTCGATCAACGAGATGACAAGGTGTACTACCATGCCGAAGCCGAACATCAGGATAATCGTATTCATATCGAACGAGAGAACGCCCGTTTTGTAAAGGACATAAAAAATTCCGTAATACCCGAGGTTGACGATCAGGGAATTGACCGCGTTGTAGCCGGTTTTACCGAGACCGATGAAGATATTGTCATGGATTGCACAGCCGGCATATGCGATATAGAAGGGGACGAGACGAATGACGATGGAAAAGATCTCCTCCGCGTTCCCGAGATTCTGCGCATAGCGGAAGAAGGGAATCCATGCGGGTATCGTGAGCGCCCAGAGCAGGACGCTTGCGGCGGCAATGAAAATATAGTTTGCGCGTCGGAGGTTTCGGTACCCCTCCTTGCAGTCCGAGCGGATCACCTCGGCAAGGGCGGAAATCGGAATCAGAAGAAAGCCCCAGATAAAATTATTCGCAATCCAGTAGTTCCCCTGCTCGGCGACCATGTTCACCATCTTACAGACCATGACGGCATAGATAAAGTTGTCGACGAATTGCTGAAGCCCCGAGAAGACGCCGGTTTTCCCCCAGGAGAGGAACATCGCGCCGTCGGCTTTTGTCCATCGGCAGAGGCGGAAGTATCCCTGTCGGTAAAGAAGCAGAAGACACGCGACGGATAACAGGGCGCCCGTGATAATGTTCGAGATCGCCACACCGAGGACGCCGAAGTTCGGAATCAGAAGGAAATCGGCGACGAGGGACAGCGCCGTGCGGACCCCGAGGAAGATATACACATTTTTATCTTTGCCGATGACGACGAAAACCACATTGGCAAAACTGACGACAAGTCCCGCCATAAAGGCGACCGTCTCAAGGCGGAGGTAGGTCGCCGTGAGTGCGAAGTCGATCTCGCCCGGGCTCATGGCGCCGAGGAGCACATTGCCGTAGATCAGCACCCCGATCGAGAAAAGCGTGTAAAGAAGAAAGGCTACCGCCCCGGTTTTGAAGACCGCCTTTGCAAAGCCGTCTTTTTCCTCCTTCCAAACCCGGTTCAGCACCGAATATAAAGGCATGATCAGAAACGCCTGTAAAGTCTCGTTGATTAAGTCGAACCATTCCATCTGTCCGATGATGTCGAACGCCCCCGCCTGTCCGCCGGAGGAGATCAGAAAAGTCTTGACCGTCTGATACACCGCGGGGATCAGCGCGAGCGCGCAAAGGGAGAGCCACAGCCGAAAGCGGAACGATCTCAGCTCCGAAAGTTTCTGTTTCATTCTCTGTCCTTCGTACAGTCTTCGCATACTCCTTTGATTTTTGCAATACCGTATGCCCCAAGGAAAAGCGGATGAGAAAATCCGCGTCTCGACAAAGCGCCGTATGCAATGACGCTTTTTCTATGGGAAAGAGAAGCTGTACACTTTTATATTACTACGAGATATGCTGTTTGTCAATAGAGCATAAATCCCGAAAAGCTATCTCAAGATCGGGAGATTCCAGCCTTTGCGCTCCCGCAAAAAACGAATGTCAAAGCGAAAACGGATCCCCCACCGCGTCACCTCACGGTGCCGCGGTGATCTCCGCTGAGAAAAGCGGAGATCACCGACGGAATGTTGTTTTTCTATCCGTTCTCTCGTGATATCAAATATAGTGCTTTTGAAATGTTTCTTTTGATGGGGTAACCTGACCACATGACTCAGGTTGATTTTATGCGTAGTTTGTATTAGAAATCTTCAATTCTTACTTTCTGAAAGACTTTTTTTGCTTTGGTTCGAGCGTCATTCAAACAAAATAGCAGCCATCAAGTGTTTGAAGTGAAAAAATGGTGTGTGTTTTTAGAAATAAGATAAAATCTTCTTTTCCGAGAGTTAATATCACTCTTATGTCTTTGATATTTCCGGAGAAGTCTTTGATTTTTGAACACCAGCTGTTTGTTTTGCTATCATATAGTAAAGATGTGTCGATTATTTTATAGTCGTCATGAATAAAATTATGAGAGGCAGAAAGTTTGATTGTCATTGGGAATCTGAGAAGATCCCCATATTCTCTGTATCTGACAAACGGAGTTTCACCGTCTTTTATTTTGAACATAGCGCTCAATCTAACAATGAAAAACATTTTGTCATCATTAAGTACGAAGTCCGGAATTTCTCCTTGCCAAAACACACACTTCTTTTGTTTGAAATCGTAGTTTGTTTCGCTGTACATAGGTAGAGCTTTTGATATATATTCGTCAGCATTTTTTGCGTGAAAATTTGCATCTAATTTGATGTCGGAAAATTCAGGATAACCATAACCGATGAAATCTACTGAAAATGCTTCAGCATAGTCTTGCACAAATTTAGAAGAGTTATTTTTAACATCAAAGTAGATGCTTGGATAAAAGTTACTAAAACCAGTCGCCAATTCTCTTACATTAAGTTCACAAACATCGGCATAACTCATCTCAGCGAACGGAAGACTTGCAATATTCTTATCGTTATAAAGGTCTTCTTTGGGAATGAATTTCGGAATTTCCGTTAAATTATCTAAGTTTATGATTTTTTCTTGCAATACCGAAGTGGCACTTCGTATTCCGGTGTAGTTAATATCTATGTATTTCATGAGAGCTGCTATCAAATCAACATAATCTATATAGTTATCTTTTATTGCTGCAAAACAATGTTGCTTCCACGAAAGAGTGGTTCCGTCATTCATAAACATATCATTGATATCGCGTGCAACCATCATAGCGCCTCCAGTGCTATGAAAGCGAGAAACATCGGCGGGGGTTTCTATGTCTTTTACTCTCCATCGCATAACTAAAATTTTTATATGCAGAATTAAGTGTTCGATCGCATTGCAATATACCAAGCGCTCTTTCTTTTGCCATGCAAAGGGTTGCATTTTTGCTTGAGGAAGAGTTGAAAGATTTCCTCCTTTATCTTCGTCCATATGGTGGCAATAAAGTCCTTCAGAGGTGCGAGACGCTTTCTTATTTTTTGACTTGAGACTTTCGGTTGCAAAATAATCATGCTCAGCTGCGCCATATTTTTGGATTAAATATTGAATCAGCACTGAATAAGGCATTTTTACTTCTTTTAATATTTCTTGTTGCGTCATATAAACCTCACATTATTTTTAGTTTCTATCTACATAATTATTATACAATGTTAAAGCAAGGAAATCAAGGAATTAAGAGAACAATTTTTTTGAGATTTATTACTTCGTTTCCATCTTCTTCCTCTCCCGGTTAAGGTGCCGCTCGAAATCTCCGCCCGAGAGAAAGGCGGCGAGAACATACTGATCCATGACGGGGACGGGGCAGGA
>CALAFS010000016.1 GCA_937892405.1 uncultured Clostridia bacterium | reverse complement strand
GGAGCGCCTGTCCGTGCAGAAGGGCGGCGTGTTCTTTTTCAAAGCGGGTGTGCCCGCCGCCGTACACCGTATCGCCGAGCAGAGGGTGCCCGAGCGCCGCCATATGGACACGGATCTGATGGGTGCGCCCCGTCTCAAGATGCAGTTTCAGATAGGTCACGGCGCCGAAGTCGCCGATCACCTCGTAATGCGTGACGGCGGGACGGGAGGTGTGCGCACCGTCTTTGATCACCGCCATCTTTTTGCGGTCAACGGGGTGCCGCCCGATCGGCAGATTTACCGTGCCCGCGGGGGTACGGAAGCCGCCGTTTGCCAGCGCGTGGTACTCTCTTTCGATATGATGCCCTTCCAGCTCGGCGGCGAGAGCGCGGTGCGCCGCGTCGTTTTTTGCCACGACGAGAAGACCGCTCGTATCTTTGTCGATCCGATGGACGATCCCCGGGCGGAGCACGCCGTTGATTCCCGACAGTTCACCCCGGCAGTGATAGAGCAGAGCGTTGACAAGCGTCCCGTCGGGGTTCCCCGGGGCGGGGTGAACGACCATGCCCTTCGGTTTGTTGATGACGAGGAGATCTTCGTCCTCATAAACGATGTCGAGCGGGATATTCTCGGGTCGCGCCGCCGCGTCGACGGGCGCGGACTCTTCGATGAAGATCTCGTCCCCCGCGCGCACTTCGTAGCGCTTCGGCTTTATGCCGCCGTTTACGGTGACGGCACCCTCTTCGATCCGCTTTGCCGCCGCGGAGCGGGAGAGAGAAGAAAGGCGGGAGACGGCAGCGTCCAGCCGTTCTCCCGCCTCTTTCTCGGAAATGTGAAACATCATGTGTCTTTCTTTTCCTTTTTTTCGTGGAGAATATCAAGAATCAGAGAGAGGACAAGCAGTCCCGCTCCCACACAGACAAAAGAGTCCGCCCCGTTGAACACGGCGAAATGGATCAGACGGAAGTCGATGAAGTCGACGACATACCCGAGCGCGATGCGGTCGATCATGTTGCCGATACCTCCCGAGACGATCATGGAGAACGCCACGGTCGCGAGCACGCCCCGCGCATAACCGAAGAAGAGATAGACGGCAATGCCGACGATGGCGACGGAGGAGAGGAGAAGGAAGACCCATCTCGCGTCCTTCATCATGCCGAAGGCGGCACCCGTGTTCTCGACATAGGTGAGGTGCAGGACATTTTCCCACAGGGGGACGGTGTCCACCGGCGCAAGGTAACGCACGGCAAGGAACTTCGTCAGCTGGTCGAGAAGGATCCCGCCGAGAATGATGCCGATCATCAGAAAATATCTGCTCCGCGGCAGTTTTTTAATCATGGGAACACCCCGCTTTCAAAAGGATCGTGAGGCAGTGTCAGAGCGTAGGTAAAAACATCTGCGCGATCGCGATCAGAAGATAAGTAAGACTGAACGACCAGTCGATCGGGGAGTCCTGCCCGATATTGAACCGCACAAGGATCGCCCGCACGGGGGTAATGAACGGCTCGGTGATTATCGTGAGAAAATTCAGAAGGCGGCTGTCTTCTTCCATCATGAAAAAGGACAGCAGCATGCGAAGCAGCATGGCAAAGGAGACCGCGGACAGAAGCAGGTTGATCGTCCGCGCAAAAATATCGAGGATTACCAATTCGGCTCCTTTCCGTTTCGGAGAACGCAGAGATTATTTTTCGCTGACATCGACATCGCGGGGGGTGACGATATAGGTCGTCTGTGCGACCTGCTTGATCTCACCGTCGGTGGAGTAGGTGACACCGTTCAGGAAATCGAGCATACGGATCACCGACGCGCGGTCGAGTGCCTCGAGGTTCAAAACGACGGTGCAGCCGGCGAGCAGATAGTCCGCGATCGTGCTGACATCGGCGAAGGAATCCGGACGGACGACTTTCAGCTCGATGTTGTTTTCGGTTCCCGTCTTGATCGAGGAGGCGACCGGTGCCGGCTCGGGCATCGGTGCGGGGACTTCTTCTCTCACGGGTTCCGTGGTTGTGTCGTAGGGTCTGAAGGAGATCTCCTCGGTCTGCTTTGCTTTTTCTTTGAGTTTGTCAGCCCATTTTTCAAACATTTTGTTTTCCTCCTTAAGCATGGACGAACAGCCGGCGCCCGACGCGCACAAGCGTCGAACCTTCTTCCACCGCGACGCCGTAGCTGTCGCTCATTCCCATGGAGAGAACGGGGGAGTCGGTCTCGTAGCCGTACTGTTCACCGATGGTATCAAATATTTTTTTGGTCAAACGGAAATAGGGGCGGATCGCCTCGGGATCCTCGGTGACGGGACCCATCGTCATGATGCCGCACATTTTCAGGTGAGAAAAGCCGCGTACCGCATCGTAAAAGCGCAGGGCGTCCTCGGGGTAAATCCCGCTTTTGTTCTCTTCCTTCGCGCTGTTGATCTCCACCAGCACCGGCATCGCGATCCCGAGGGCGGCGGCGCGCCGCTCGATCTCCTCGGCGAGGGGGAGGGAAGAGAGGGAGTGAATCATCGCGGTCACGGGCAGAATACTCTTCACCTTGTTGGTCTGTAAGTGCCCGATCTCGTGCATGCGCACGGCATAGCCCGCATCGTCGAGAAGCCGCTTTCTGCGGAGCACCTCCTGCGGGCGGTTCTCTGCCATGTCGTGAACGCCGAGGGCGGCGAGAGCGAGAAGCTCTTCGTCCGAGGCACTCTTCGTGACGGCGACGAGCGTGACCGGATCCCGGCGTCCGCCGCTGTGGCGCGCGATGGTGTCCTTCACCGCGGCGAGATTTTCGGATAGATATGCGTAGGGTTCCATAATTCCTCACAGAGGGACAGGCCCTCATCATGTGGTATAGCCTATTATAGCATAAGAAAGGAAAAGATTTCAAGCCTTTTTGAAAAATATTTTCGCGAAGACAAAAAGAGAGAGGGAAAAGCCTTGATTTTACGGGGAAAATGTGCTATACTGTTATCAATTGACAACATGCGGCAAACCGGAAAAACAAAGACCGCGGAAAGGAGCCCCATGCACGAGAAAATCACGGGCGCCTCTCTGCCCGCCCCCCTCGCGCTCGCCTACCTCGGCGACGCGGTCTATTCTCTTTATGTCAGGCGGCGCCTGATTTCGGAGGGGTGCGAGAAGTCCGGGGCACTGAACGAGGCGGCGCTCGGCTATGTGACAGCCGAGGCACAGGCGACGCTCATGCGCCGCATGGAGCCTCACCTCACGGAGGACGAGCACGATGTCTTCCGCCGCGCGTCGAATTCGACGAAGCTCCGTCGACCGAAGCACGCGAGCGCGTCGGACTATCGCCTTGCCACGGGATTTGAGGCAGTGCTCGGCATGCTCTTCTGGATCGGGGACAATGCCCGTATCGAAGAACTTCTGAAAGCCGCGGAGACGGAAATCCCGCCCGAAAACAAAGAAAAGGAAGACTGACAATGATACGCAAAATCAAAGGTACGATGGATCTCTTTCCCGAGGATACGCTCCTCTTCCGCCATATTGAAGGGATCATGAGAGAAGAGGCGGAGGCATACGGCTACGGAGAGATCCGCACGCCGATGTTCGAGAATACCGAGCTCTTCGTCCGCAGCGTCGGCGATACGACCGATGTGGTACAGAAGGAGATGTACACCTTCAACGACAGAGACGAGAACCGCTCGATTTCCCTGCGCCCCGAAGGGACGGCGTCGGTCGTGCGCGCCCTGATCGAGGACGGCAAGTGTTCCGATCCCATGCCTCTGAAATACTATTATATTATTTCCTGCTTCCGTCACGAAAAACCGCAGGCGGGACGCAGCCGTGAATTCTTCCAGTTCGGTACCGAGATGTTTGGCGCGGAGAGCCCCGCCGCCGACGCGACGGCAATCTCCCTTGCCGCCTCGGTTCTTCGCCGCCTCGGACTGTCCGATGTCAGACTGCACCTCAACTCGATCGGCTGTAAGAGATGCCGCCCCGACTACCGTGCCGCACTGGTAAAGCACTTTACCGCGCATGAGTCGGAGCTTTGCGACACCTGCCGCGAGCGCCTCGTGAAGAACCCGCTCCGCCTTCTCGATTGCAAGAATCCCGCCTGCCACGCCGTCGCCGCGTGCGCTCCCCGCACGATCGACCATCTGTGCGACGAGTGCCGCGAAAAGTTTGAAGGATTAAAATCCTGTCTTGACGCGATGGGGATCGAATATACCGTCGATCCCTCCATCGTCCGCGGACTTGACTATTATACCAACACCGTCTTTGAGTTCATCGCCGAGGGGATCGGCGCGCAGTCGACCGTCTGCGGCGGCGGACGCTATGACGGACTTGTCGCCTCGCTCGGCGGTCCCGACCTCTCCGGTATCGGCTTCGGCATGGGACTGACCCGCGTGATATTGGCGATGAAGGAGAAGGGACTTGCCGATCTTCCCGCCCCGGCGCCGAAGGTCTATATCGCCGCGCTCGGTGCGCGTGCGATGACACGCGCCGCCGCGATCACCGAGAGACTCCGCCGCTCGGGCGTATATGCCGAGTGCGATCTCGTCGGCAGAAGCCTGAAATCACAGATGAAATACGCCGATAAGATCCATGCTGCCTACACCCTGATTCTCGGCGACAGCGAGATCGACTCCGGACGCGCGAACCTCCGCAACATGGCGGACGGCACGCAGACGGAGGTCGATATTGACAACTTTGATTTCCATTAACGATACTCTTTCCGTATTTTTCCGGTGAAACCGAGAAAAACGGAACCTCGGAAAAATGCGTGATCGCCGAAAAAAGCGACCGGCGCATTTTTCTTTCCGTCAGACAGCAAACAAACAGTAAAACAACAGGAGGTACAGCCATGAGCGCGGAGAAAAAAAGAGTCCTCCCCGACCGCTCTCTCTTTCTGCCGGTGAGCGCCGCCGATGTCGCGGCGCGCGGGTGGTCGGAGGTGGACTTTGTCTATGTTTCGGGAGACGCATATGTCGATCACCCTTCTTTCGGCGTGTCGATCATCAGCCGCGTTCTGGAGGCGGAGGGCTTTCGCGTCGCGATCCTCGCCCAGCCGGATTATAAGAGTACGAAGGACTTTACCCGTTTCGGCAGACCCCGCCTCGGTTTCCTTGTCACGGCGGGGAACATCGACTCCATTGCCCCGCACCACACCCGTTCGAAAAAACGCCGGTCCTATTATTTTTACAACCCCCGCGGGGCGAG
>CALAFS010000015.1 GCA_937892405.1 uncultured Clostridia bacterium | reverse complement strand
ACGGTTGCGCTCTTCTTCCTCTTCGAGCGCGGAGCGCTGTGCTTTCGCTTCAAGTGCCGCCTTCTCGTTTCTGAGTGCTTCCGCCTCCTTGGCAAGGCGGGCGCGTTCTGCCGCCTCCGCCTCGGCGCGGCGGCTCGCTTCTTCGAGTCTTGCCTTTTCGGCGCGGAGAGCCTCCGCTTCTTCTCTCAGGCGGGCGTTCTCCTCCGCGGCACGGCGACGCTCTTCCTCGAATTCATGCGGGAGAGCGGTATTCTCTTCCACCACATGGGTGGGAATGACGGGATCGGCGATGTCGCCGGACCCCCTCTTTTTCTCAATGGTGAAGGTCGGGGTGATCAGAACCGGCTCCTCTGCGGGTGCCGCGACGGGTGCCTCGGTCTTCTCTTCGGGTACCGGAGTGCTCTCCTCTTCGGGAAGTTCCTCTTCCTCGGGGATCGTGCTTTCCTGCACAGGTTCGGCTTCCGTATCCGCGGGCTTGTCCTTTTCGTCCGTCGTGAGGAAGGTGCGGGCGAGGCGCATGGCGCGCTCGAACTCCTCGTTCTCGGGAGCGCTCGCGGGTGTGTTCTCGCTCGGGGTATAGGGCAGAGTCTCTTCTCCGAGGATCTCGGTGAGCTTGCGTCTGACCTCGGCGTCCCCCTCGTTGATCTTCTCTTCTTCGGTGACGCGGACAAGGTCGCCGCGCTTGACGGCGCGCTTGATGATCTCGCGCCATTCGGTGACATTCTTGCGCCCCATGGCGAAGCGGTATTTATTGATGTCCTGCCGCGTCAGGTAGCGGTATTCTTTCTCGCGGATCTTCTGCGGCACATCTTCTCCGATCGAGAACGCGATGCTCCCCGCATCGACGGTACTGCTGACCGAGAAGGCACCCTCGCCGTCGACCTTACACCAGCGGATCCAGAAATCCTTGACCGAGCGTCCGCCCTCCGACATGAGAAGGCGGCGGTAGGTCTGATTCTCCGAGGTGTGCTCCATATAAGTGCCGGAGGCAAAGACCATCGTCAGGGTGATATTCGACCCGGCGATGCCGCGCACCGACATCTTCCGCTCGATCTCGTCGGTGAGCTGAAGCGCCATCTCGTCAAGAAAGCTCTGCGAATACTTGCCGACAAGGAGGATCGGGTTCTCCGCCGTGGTCTCGACACGGACGGTGATCGCCCCTTTCGGCGCCGAGACGCGTCTGCCCGCCATGGCGCGGAGCATACGCTCGGGCACCTCCGCCTCGGGGACGAGGGTGAAGGTCAGGGGCTTCGCCCCGACATAGGCATAGGGGGAACCGGCAAAATCCTTACTGCCGACGGCGTACGGATAGCGCACCCACGCGGTGGCATACCCTTCTTTGTACTGAAGGGTCATCGGGTAGTACCAGAAGCCGCCGGACGAAAAATCGTCCGCTATGTAATCCTCATACATCGACACGCCCGAGAGTGCCTCGCCGTATACCTCTCTGAGTTTCGGCAGAAGGTCTTCTTCCGCCGCGACCCGGAATTTTCCGGAGAGGGTGTCGGACACGATTTTATTATGCTTTTCGTCGAAAAACATGACATTCCTCCGTTTGAAACAATCCTGTGGACTTCTTCTTTATATTATTTTAGCATACTGCCCCGAAAAAAGCAACAGTTTTTTGTCGAAGACGCAATTTTTCGTATAAGAAAAGGATCGCCGCGCGATGTCGGTGCGACGATCCTTTTTCCCGTCTTTACTTCTGGAGCAGATGAATCGCAAAGCCTGCGATCTCGTCCTTGAAGTAAACGAACTTCGGCTTTCCGGTCTTGTCGTCATAGGTGACGGTGCTCTCGTCGAAGGCGAAGCCCATGCGCTTGAAATATGCCATGGCGCGGTCGACGAAGTTCGTGCGGATCGCGATGTGACCGTGCGTGCCGGGGCCCTTCTGCTTCATGAACTCGAAGGCGTCGCCGGCGAAGAGGGACTTCGTTCCCTCCTTCACGGTGAGACCGAACATCAGCTCGAAGAGTCTCGCGCTCTTCGTCGCCTCTTCGGCGTTCTCGTTGTTGATGCCCATGTGAACGAATTCCAAACCGAGCATGGTCTTGACCGCGTTCTTTGTCAGAGCGGTGATCTCGTCCCACTTCTTCTCCTTCACAAGGTCGTCCTTGACCATGAAGGAACCGCCACAGGCGATGATCTTATTGAACTTGAGGTAGTCGAGAAGGTTGTCGGCATTGATACCGCCGGTGGGCATGAAGGTGAGCTGTCCGTAGGGAGCCGCCATCGCCTTCAGCATTTTGAGTCCGCCCGCCGCTTCCGCCGGGAAAAACTTCACGGTGGTGAGACCGAGCTCGAGCGCCGCCTCGATGTCCGAGGGATTCGAGCAACCGGGAAGCATGGTGATCCCCTTCGAGAGGGCGTAAGCGGTAACCTTCGGGTTCAGACCGGGAGAGACAAGAAATTTCGACCCCGCGGCGATCGCGGCGTCCACCTGCTCGGTCGTCAGGACGGTGCCGGCGCCGACGAGCATCTCGGGATAGGTCTTCGTGATATTGCGGATCGCTTCCGCCGCGCATTTCGTACGGAAGGTGATCTCTGCGGCGGGAAGTCCGCCGTCGATCAGTGCCTTTGCCAGCGGAACGGCGTCCGCGGGATCCTCGATCTTGATAACGGGGATCAGACCGATTTCATAAAGTTCTTTTAACATTTTATTTTCCATCGCAGGAAAGCTCCTTTGCTTTTTTCTTTTATTATACTATACCGCGGTTAGATCGTAAATTGCAAATATTGCCTCCGGTATTGCAAATATTGCCGTTGTGATTTACGCCTTTGTATCCGCTTTTTTCTCGATGAGGAAGAAATAGGGACAGGTCGGCGAATTGAGAATCCGGAACTCGGAGGCGCAGAGGCGGAAGCGGTTCAGCGTCGCGAGATACTCACGGAGCATTTCCCCCTCGAGCCTTCCCTCCTCGTGCCCGGGATAGATGGCGACAAGAAGGACGCCGTCGGGGGCAAGAAGGTCGATCCCTGCCTCGACGGCGGGAAAGGTGGTCTCGCGGAGGGTGGTCACCGACTTCTTTCCGCTTCTCGGGAGGTAACCGAGGTTGAACATACCTGCTTTGATCGGTTCTTTGACATAGTCTTTGACCTTATGGTGGGAATCGTGAATGAGGGTATAGTTCTCGGGGGCGCCGTTTGCGACGAGGTGAGCGCGGGTGGAAGTGCGCGCCTCCTCCTGAATGTCGAAGGCATAGACCTTCCCCTTTTCACCGACGGTGCGGGAGAGAAAAAGCGTATCGCCGCCGTTGCCCATGGTGAAGTCGACGGCGGTGTCGCCCTCTTTCAGATGTTGCAGGATAAAATACTGATGAAGTTCGATCAGATCTACCATTTTTCGTCCTCTTTGTAAAGATATGTTTTCGTATTTATCATTTTTCAGCAGAATTTTTCGGTTTCTGCGGGTTGACAAAGGCGGTGAAGTTTGTCTTATAGGTGACATATCCCGGCTTTGCACCAACCGGTTTTTTGACATTTTTCACGCGGGTATAATCGACGGGGACGAGGTCGCCCGTCGCCTTCGAGAAGAATGCCGCGGCGGCTGCCGCCTCGGTATAATCCTCCTCGGACGGTTCCTCTCCGTCGCAGAAGAGAATGACATGAGAACCGGGCAGATCCTTGACATGGAACCAGAGATCCCCCTTCTCCGCCGTCTTAAAGGTGAGGCGGTCGTTTTGCAGGTTGTTGCGTCCGACAAGAAGACGGTAGCCGCCCGAGGTGTAGAATTCCATCGGTTTCGTGCGCAGGGTGCGCGGGGGCTGATAGCCCTTCATACGGGAGGCGTAGCCGCTCTTATACAGTTCGTCGCGGATCTCGGCAAGCTCGTCCTCGGTCTCCGCCCGCATGAGGAACTCGCGGACGGTGGCGAGATAGGAAAGCTCCCTCTCCCACTCGGCGATACAGGCGGTGAGGTGCTCCTTCGCGTGCTTTTCTTTGGTATAGAGCTTATACATCTTCTGCGCATTCTGCGCGGGGGTGAGGCGGGTATCGAGGGGAATCTCGACCTCGGGCGCCGACTCGTCGGTATAATCTATGACGCTGACGGAAGGCATGCCGCGGCGGATTTTATAAATATTCGCGGTGATGAGATCGCCGTATTTTTTATATTCGTCGGCGTTTTCGCTCTCGAGAAGAGCTTCTCTCTGGAGAGCGAGCTTCTTCTCCGTTCTCGTCTCGGCGTTCGAAAGGAGAGTGAGGAGGTCCCTTCCCCGTCTGTGAATCTTCTCGGCACGGTCGCGCTCTTCGTAATAGGCATCGAACATAGCGGCGAGATCGGGATAATGCGTGACGGTGACAGCGCTTCCGAGATAGGTGATGTCCATGTAGGAGGTGTCCTTCGGCGTGCCGTCCGGCAGGTGGGCGACGGTCGGGGTGTAGTCGTGGTGCATCAGGAGGTTGCGCCACGCGTCGAGGGTGGCAAGCAGTTTTTCGGGATCTGCCGCCGCGATGGGGGTGTCGATCCCGCCCGTGGCGCGGAAACAAAGCTCATGCGCGATCTGTGTGGCGACGCCGCCGAGGGTGCCGGTGATAAACTTCTCGACCGTCTTCTCGGGCGAAAACTCCGCGAGCTTCTGCGCCAGGGTGGCGCGGTCGGCATCGAGGGGGGAGAGCTTCCCCGTATCAGCAGGGAGGGTGTAGCGCATGCCGGGCAGAACCTGTCTGACCGTACTCGCGGAAAAGTCGACGAGCTTCATTGCGCCGAGAATCTTCCCTTCCTTATCGGTGAGAATGAGGTTCGCGTACTTGCCCATGATCTCGCAGATCAGGCGGCACTCGGAGGCAAAGCCCATCTCGTCATATGCCGAAAAGCGGAAGACGGCGATCCGGTCAAAGCCCGGCTGTTCCACGCCGAGGAGGCGGGCGCCGGCAAGGTGCTTTCGCATCTGCATGCAGAACATGGGCGCTTTCAGCGGGTTTTCTTTTGTCATATCGGAGAGCTGCATTCTCGGGGCATTCGGTCCGACATTGAAAATCAGGCGGCGGGAGGTGCGCCCGGCGTGGAGAATGAGATCCAGCTCGTCCCCCTGCGGCTCGAGGACCTTTTCCACTCTCGCGCCGGTATAGTCCCTTTCAATGTCAAAAAGGACGGCGCGCATCATACAGGCGTCATAAGCCATGGATCTTTCCTCCGTT
>CALAFS010000014.1 GCA_937892405.1 uncultured Clostridia bacterium | reverse complement strand
CGGGTAAGAAGGGAATCAGTCCTTCAGAGCAGCCTGCGCCGCGGCAAGGCGTGCGATCGGCACGCGGAAGGGCGAGCAGGAAACATAGGACAGACCGATCTTGTGGCAGAACTCAACCGACGAAGGATCGCCGCCGTGCTCACCGCAGATACCGCAGTGGAGGTCGGGGCGGGTCTTTCTGCCGAGCTCGACAGCCATCTTCATCAGCTTGCCGACACCGACCTGGTCGAGCTTCGCGAACGGATCGTTCTCGAAGATCTTCGCGTCGTAGTAGGAGCCGAGGAACTTGCCGGCGTCGTCACGGCTGAAGCCGAAGGTCATCTGCGTCAGGTCGTTCGTACCGAAGCAGAAGAACTCCGCTTCCTTCGCGATGTCATCAGCAGTGAGAGCCGCACGCGGGATCTCGATCATCGTACCGACTTCGTACTTGAGGTCGGCGCCTGCCGCCTTGATTTCCTCATCGGCAGTCTTGACAACGATATCCTTCACGAACTTAAGCTCTTTCACTTCGCCGACCAGCGGGATCATGATTTCGGGCACAACATTCCAGTCGGGATGTGCCTTCTTCACATTGATAGCCGCGCGGATGACAGCTTTTGTTTGCATTTTTGCGATTTCAGGGAAGGTGACAGCCAGACGGCAGCCTCTGTGACCCATCATCGGGTTTGCTTCATGGAGAGATGCGATGATGCTCTTGATCGTCTCGACGCTCTTGCCCTGCGACTTCGCGAGGGTAGCGATGTCTTCCTCGGTCGTGGGGACGAACTCGTGGAGCGGGGGATCCAGGAAACGGATGGTAACGGGGTTGCCCTCGAGAGCCTCATAGAGCTTCTCGAAGTCGCCCTGCTGCATCGGCAGGATCTTCTCAAGTGCGGCTTCTCTCTCTTCGACGGTGTCGGAGCAGATCATCTCACGGAAGGCGTCGATACGGTTGCTCTCGAAGAACATGTGCTCGGTACGGCAAAGACCGATACCCTCGGCACCGAGTTCGCGGGCTTTCTTCGCATCGCGGGGCGTGTCGGCATTGGTGCGGACGCCGAGCTTGCGGTACTTGTCCGCCCATGTCATGATGCGGTCGAAGTCGCCGGAGATCGTCGCGTCGACGGTCGGGATCGCACCGTCATAGATGTTACCGGTCGAACCGTCGATCGAGATGAGGTCGCCCTCATGGTAGGTCTTGCCGGCAAGGACGAAGGACTTCTTGTCCTCGTCGAAGTTGGTGATGGCGGAGCAGCCGGAGACGCAACAGGTACCCATGCCGCGTGCGACAACCGCCGCGTGAGAGGTCATACCGCCGCGCACCGTGAGGATACCCTGCGAAGCCTTCATGCCCTCGATGTCCTCGGGAGAGGTCTCAAGACGGACAAGAACAACCTTTTCGCCCTTTGCCTTCCATGCCTTCGCATCGTCGGCGGTGAATACGATCTTACCGCAGGCGGCACCGGGAGATGCGGCGAGAGCCTTCGCCACAGCCTGCGCGGTCTTCAGCGCCTTCGGGTCGAACTGCGGGTGAAGAAGCGTGTCGAGGTTACGCGGGTCGATCATGAGGACCGCCTGCTTTTCGTCGATCATGCCCTCGTCCACAAGGTCGCATGCAATCTTCAGAGCCGCCTTCGCGGTTCTCTTACCGTTTCTCGTCTGGAGCATGTAGAGCTTGCCGTGCTCAACCGTGAATTCCATATCCTGCATGTCGCGGTAGTGGTCTTCAAGGGTGAGGCAGACCTGCTTAAACTGCTCGAACGCCTCGGGGAACTTCTGCTCCATCTCGGCGATCTTCATGGGAGTACGGACGCCGGCGACAACATCTTCGCCCTGCGCGTTGGTGAGGAACTCACCCATGAGCTTCTTCTCGCCGGTCGCGGGGTCACGCGTGAACGCAACGCCGGTGCCGCAGTCGTCACCCATGTTACCGAATGCCATCATCTGAACATTGACGGCAGTGCCCCAGGAGTAGGGAATATCGTTATCGCGTCTGTAAACATTTGCGCGGGGGTTGTCCCAGGAACGGAACACCGCCTTGATCGCGCCGAGGAGCTGTTCCTTCGGATCGGAGGGGAAATCTTCGCCGATCTTCGACTTGTATTCCGCCTTGAACTGCTCGGCGAGCTTCTTGAGGTCATTTGCGTCAAGCTCGACATCCTGCGTGACGCCCTTTTCTTCCTTCATCTTGTCGATCAGCTGCTCGAAGTACTTCTTGCCGACTTCCATAACGACATCGGAGTACATCTGAATGAATCTTCTGTAGCAGTCGTATGCCCATCTCGGGTTACCGCTCTGCTTCGCCATGACCTCGACGACTTCCTCGTTAAGACCGAGGTTCAGAATGGTGTCCATCATACCGGGCATCGAAGCGCGTGCGCCCGAACGGACAGAAACGAGAAGGGGATTCTTGAGGTCGCCGAACTTCTTGCCGGTGATCTTTTCCATCTTGCCGATGTATTCCATGATCTCCGCCATGATCTCGTCGTTGATCTGTCTGCCGTCTTCGTAATACTGCGTGCAGGCCTCCGTGGTAATGGTGAAGCCCTGGGGCACGGGAAGACCGATGTTCGTCATTTCGGCGAGGTTTGCACCCTTACCGCCGAGCAGATTGCGCATGTCTTTGTTGCCTTCGGAGAAGAGATACACATACTTCTTGCTCATCTGTTGAAATTCCTCCAATTTTAATATAAAAATAAACAGTTTGAATGCGGCGCGAACCAAAGGGGGAGAGCATGTCCCGCCCGTGAATACCACGCGCCGGGCCGTCACCGACCGGGGCGCGAACAAAGCCGCCCGTGCCGCCCCGACGGAAAAAATCCGTAAAAAAAGGAGTCCGGCACCGGCTGTACGGCGTCGCACCCTAAATTATACCACAACCGTTTGTTTTTTTCTATATCTGATAGGAAAAAAAACGCCCGTTTGGCAAAGTTTACACTTTAGACACAATTTGGCGAAATGACGCAAAAAATCACAATTCCTCTTGCAAAACGGGAAAGAGTGTGGTAAAATAAACAGGCGGGCGACCTATGCCGCCCGACAATTGCCATGTTTCCGTAGCTCAGCAGGATAGAGCGTCCGCCTCCTAAGCGGAAGGTCAGCGGTTCGAATCCGCTCGGGAACGCCATAACACCCGGAGATCCCTCATGAGATCTCCGGGTGTTATGCTTTTAAGGAGCACAGCCTTTACAGCACGGGATACCCCGCCTTGGTATGCGCCTCGATCAGATCGTCGCAGAGCGAGACGATCTCGTCGGTCGAGAGCTCCGCACCGGTATGCGGCTCCATCATCGCCGCCTGATAGATCGTCTCCTTTTTGCCGGTGTGCGCCGCTTCGATGGTCAGCATCTGCGGGTAGATGTTCGACGAATTCATTGCCGCGAGCTGAAGGGGCAGATCTCCGACATAGGTCGGCGTGACGCCGCTCTTATCCACAAGGCAGGGCACCTCCACGCACGCCTCCGACGGAAGATTCGGGATCATGCCGTGATTGATAACATTGCCGCCGATCTTGTACGGCACTCCCGTCACCATCGCTTCCATGATGTGCGAGGCATATTCGGAAGAACGGGTGAAATCCACCGCCTTTCCCGCCATCAGCTCCTCTTTTTGCTTTTCCCATTTCGCGATTTGGTTGATACAGCGACGCGGGTATTCGTCGAGCGGAATGTTGAATTTTTCGATCAGATCCGGGCGGTTTTTCTTGATATAAAACGCGTTGTACTCCGCATTGTGCTCACTGCTCTCTGTGCAGAAATAGCCGAGCTTGTCGATGTAGTCGAAGCGCACCATGTCACGGTGCTTTTCGCCCGCGTTCTTTTCCTTGGCGCGGCGTCTGATCTCGGGGTAGAGATCCACGCCGTCCTTGTCGCGGATTTCGAGGAGCCATGCCATGTGGTTGATGCCGGCAATTTTGCTTTCGCACCCGTCGAGCTTTTCGGGCATGCCGAGACTCTCGAGAATACTCTTCGCACAGACCTGCACGCTGTGGCAGAGTCCGACCGTTTTCACATTCGTGTAGCGCTGCATATACCCCGAGAGGATCGCCATCGGGTTGGTATAGTTGAGGAACCATGCGTCGGGGCAGACCTCCTCGATGTCACGGGCGAAATCCTTCAATACATG
>CALAFS010000013.1 GCA_937892405.1 uncultured Clostridia bacterium | reverse complement strand
CGCCTTCCTCTTTCAAAAAGTCAAACTTCCCTTTCCAGTCATCGCCCATCACAAAAGTGTCGATATGGTATTCGTGCATGTCACTCTTTTTCTGCTCCCACGATTCCTCCGGGATCACAAGGTCCACATACCGGATCGCTTCCAAAAGCATTTTACGCTGCTCATAGGTGAAATAACACTTTTTTTGTTTTTGATTCCAGTTGAACTCATCGGTGGAAAGCGCCACAATCAGATAATCTCCGAGTGCTTTTGCCCGTTTGAGAAGATTGATATGCCCGTAGTGCAGAAGGTCAAAGGTGCCGTAAGTGATTACTTTTTTCATGTGCGATTCCTTTATTTGTAAAGTATAGATTATAATTCTTCGATGAGTTCGTCGTAAAGATGACCAAGACTTGCTTCCTCCATAGGAGTTTCATGCAGGTAGGTATAACGATGTTTTCTCATAGTGGTCGCGTTTTTCATGCAGAAGACAAAAGTGTCGCGATCAATCCCGAGGCGCCCCGGGTGGATGTCGACGTCGAAGCGACGAAGATAGGAAAGCACCTCGTCATACGGCTGCCCGATCAGTTTCAGAACGGCGACCGTACCGAGCGCCACCTGAATGCCGTGAAGATTCTGTACAGAGGCGTAGTAGTCGAGCGCATGAGAAAACAAATGCTCCGACCCGCTGACCGGACGGCTCGACCCCGCAAAGTCCATCGCGATTCCCGACAGGACGAGTGAATTTGCGAGTACACCGAGAAACTCCGGACAAATGCTGTCGTATTGCGTCTTCATTAGAGCATCGAGCGAAGTCTGGCTCATCAGATACGCATAACCGTTCATCGTATCCTGTCCCATGTCGCACGCATGCTTCCAGTCGATCAATGCCATGTAATTGGAAATGGTGTCGCCGATTCCTGCCTTAATCAGTTTTGCCGGACTGTTTTGTATCAATTCCGTATCCAGCACAAGCATGCTCGGCATGGCACACCCAAGACTCTTCGGCTTCCCATCCTGTCGCTTCAGAACGGCAATCGGGGACGCAATTCCGTCATTTGCCATTGTAGTCGGAACCGAAAGCAACGGGCATTTGGAAATATAGGCGGCGTATTTGCAAACATCGAGTACCTTACCACCGCCGAGCGCCACGATGCAGCTCACATCGGTCGCAATCACCCGCTCCGCGATATTCATCGCGTAAGATATGGTGTTGTAGTCCACCGTCTCTTCTTTGACCCGCCCGATCTTTGAAAGTTGCGGTTTTACGATCCCGCCGAACAGGGCGTCTACGGTCGGATCCGAAACATACAGAATTTTTCCGTCGATCCGATTGTCACTCAGTACCTCGCCGATCCGCTCAATTCCCCGCGGCTCGATGCGCAGTGTCTTATTCGTCAGCATGAGGTGTCACCATGTTCCGCTGCGTTCATGTACGGTTCATCGAGTTTCAGATCGACGAAGTCGTGCGCGGAACAGCGCTTGTCCTCCGGCGGTAGTTTTCTCCAATCATGGAAAAGATGCGTCAGATATTCTTCGTATTTTTCCGGTCCCGTCACCGTCAGACCTTCAAATGTGTAAGGAGTGGGTTTTCCGAAATACTCACGGGGCATCACCTCGCGGCTACGATAAGTGCTGATCAGATTTCCGCCGTATGCCATGGTGTCAAAATCATATTCTGCCGCCGTACGATCCAATTTTCGCGTCAGTTTCTTAACATTGAGCGGAAGCAATCCTCCGATGAATACCGCGACATTCTTCCACCATTTTCTTCCCTTGCGGTATCCGGAAGTACGCATGGCGACAAGCATGTTCAGCCGGTCGATTTTTTTATAATTTTTCAGTCCTTCTTCCATGGTATTCCCGATACCGTCGAGCGGGAAGATATCCACATATACGCCGCGTCTGACGCGGGTTCTCGCATTTTCCGTCATGGAAGTGTTGATATCATAACACTTTGCAAAAGGATAGATATAATCTTTTGCATCGGACTGCATCGATTCGATCACATAATGATCCTGCGGTGTTCTCAAAAACTCAATCGCCTTTTCATAGTCCTGACGTGGCATTGCGATATCGATATCATCGTCCCACGGAATAAAACCTCCGTGACGTACCGCGCCGAGCATGGTACCCCCGATTACATAATAGCGAAGTCCGTGCTCATCCAAAAATTTAGTGAGAAAGGTAAAAATCTCTAAAAGTTTCTGCTGTAATGCGTTCATCGGCTACCCCCTTATACTTATTTCGTTTTTATCCCGACACGCGTACTTTTATCCAACAAAAGTACTGCGAGCAATGTCACCGCCGAAACACCGATCGAGATCATACCGTTGACCAAAAGTTCAAGGAAGCGATTCTCCATCGAGCGAAGCAACGGATTCAGAGCGAGCAGGGCGGCAATAAATACCGCGATATAACAATAATTCCGGAAAAGATGTCTTCTCACGGGTTTGTAAAACGCGTGCTTATAAAGGACATACGGTTCGATCACATGGCAGATCAAAAGGTTTGTGATTATGGTCGCAGCAATGACGCCTACGACGCCGAACTCTTCTCCGCCTATGTTCGTGAATATCTTTACGAACGCGATGGACAGAATCACATTCAGGATCCCCTCGAAAAAAGGCTTCCATCTGTCGTTGTAAAATGTGCCGGTCGCGTCACGGAAAAGCAAGGTCGCCTGTCGCATGAACTGAATGAAATAGTTGACCGTAACGATAAACGAGACCGACTTTGTCAGAATCAGTGACCCATCGAAAAGAATGGCTACCAAATCGTCAATGACCGCATAATATCCGAGGAAGAATACAACGCCCAGCGCAAAATTCAAAAAATACATTTTTTTGAAGTAGCGCTCCGTGTTTTCTCTCTCCTCTACATACGAATGTCCGATGATGGAAGTCAGAGATGTAAACACAAGGGCAAGCACCGACGACATTGACAGCGCAATGGTCGAATAATTGGAGTACTTGCCGAGCAGAACAACGCCGATGAAGGCAGAAATAATCATGCTGTCCGCAGAGTTCACAAGAATACTTCCGACGCGGTGCATGAAAAGCGCCTTTACCTTGTTGATAATTTCCTTTTTGGTTCCTGCGTCAACGGTCTCTTTTCCGTGGCGAAGAATTTCCCTATGATGTCTGCCGGCATAGATATCCGTCGCAATCCATTGCAGGACCATTGCCGCAATCCGGCACACAAGATACGCGACGAAAGAATGTGTCGTGAGAATAACGATGATCTGCGCACCGTACTGAATAAGCATGCCGACGGAAGAAATTGTCGTCGTTACATAATTGTTTTTGTAGGCATTGATGAGCGATGTCTTCGCGCTGAAGACATAAGAAATCACCACCGACAGCAACATCAGAAAGAAGGTCAGGCTCAGATTGACATCCAGCTCGGCATAATCCTTTGCCAGATACGGCAAAAAAGGAATCATACCCGCGCCCACCGCCAGCATGGTAATGGCGATCACGCGATAAGCCTTAACAAACAGCCGGTAGAGTGACGCCACTTTATTGGTGTCGCCCTCCACGATCGGCTTATACATACAAAAAGTAATGGCGCTGCCGACGCCAAGTTCCGCTACCGACAAAAAGCCGATCAGACTGTTATAGAGAGAGTCCAGTCCGTTGACTTCGTTTCCGATATATCGAATCAGGTAGCGCCTGACAAGAATCGAGCCGATCAGCATCAAAAGGCGGAATCCCACGGCTACCGATACATTCAGTACACTCTTCTTTTTTTCCACGCCGACTCCTTCCGAAACACGCTTCTGTTCGTCTGCAACATCGGATTACCGATACTTTCTCTGAAGAATCTTCAGGAGAATTTTCGGATTGATCTTCAAAAGAAGCATTTTGCTTTTTGTCCTCGCATCCGAAAGTTTATACACACTCCGGAACGGTACACTCCGGAATAAATCCATCAAAGCCGTAAGATACTCATCCCATGTATCCTCCGGAGATTTCGCCACCATGCTCACCATGCTCATGATTAACTGCATAGCGTCGTAGTCGATGTAGGGTTCGAGATCATGGTACTCCTCCGGCAGCACCTCTTTGATTTTCCGGATGACCCGGCATGCCGAAAGCTTGGATTCGCTCATGCGCCCCTGACTTGCACTTTCTCCGTAAACCACATAATTGTAAAGATTAGTTTCGGTATAGCACGCTTTTCGGCACCGAAGAAGATAGAGCACCACGAACAGGAGATCTTCGCAATAGTGAAGTCCGGCGTCGAAGCGAAGCTCACCGATCAGATCTCTGCGGAACATTTTCCCCCACGGATGCCCGGCAAAATGCGCCGATGTAAAAACGGACATCAACGCCGATCGGCGATCGAGAAACACATACCCTTCCCTCGCCTCCGACGAAATCCGCTTCCTGAATTTTTCATTGTGACATTCCGCCATGACGGAAAGATCCGCATCGGGAAAAGAGAGCATCTGCAAAAGAGTTGCAAGATATTGCGGCTCTATCGTATCGTCCGCATCCACAAAAGCGATGTACTCTCCGGCGGAATGTTCAAGCCCCGTATTTCTCGCGTTGGAAACGCCGCCGTTGTCGATATGCAGGCACTTTACCCGTCGATCGTCTCTTTGATATCTGTCGCAGATTTCTCCGGAAGCGTCCGAAGAGCCGTCATCGATCAGGATCAGTTCAAAATCTTCGTATGTCTGATGCAGAATACTGCATATACAGTTTTCTACCGTATTTTCTGCGTTGTATATCGGAACAATCACACTTATCATGCGCGCTCACACTTCCTTTGCGAATCATTCTGCCATCTCCGGCGCGAACTGTTACTTCTTCTTTCCGAAGACTTTTCTGAAACGCTCGGCACCTTTTTCTCCGAGCACCCTGCAAAGGAAAAAGTAAACTTTTCCCCGAAAGCGCTCTTTCCCGCTCGTCCAGCTCGCGGCATAACGATGAATGGAACGGGTGTTTTCTGTAATCGTCAGTTTCCCGTTATCCATATTGATCGGGCAAAAATACTCAGCCGGGTACACCGTAATACCGGCAACCGTCTGCGGCTTGTCCGAATTCCGGATTCCGTACTTTCGGAAAAGGTCAGTAACGCGATCGACCACCGTATAAAGATCCGGCGTTCCGTCCTCCTTCAGAAAAGAGGACTTTTCGTAATCTGCAAGAAGTTCTCCGATCAAAGGGTTTCCCGCCTCGACAGCAAAACCGAGTCCGGGCGCGACGGCAATCTTATCATTCTCCGCCGGATTCTCACACCCCATGAACGCTCCTTTTTCCAAAATGTCGTCAAAGGGACGGATCACCTCGACATCGGTATCAAAGTAGACACCGCCCTGCTCGTACAGAACGCGAAAGCGGACATAGTCGCTGACGAACGCCCACTTTTTCGCCTCATAGGCTTCCTTCACATAACGACATGCGGAAAGATCGGAATTGGTCTCGTCCCAGAGAATAATCTCATACTCCGGAAAATACTTTTTCCACGAGGCAAGACATTTTTTTCCGAGCGCGTTCAGCGGTTTGCCGCCGAACCAGCAATAGTGAATTTTCTTCGGAATCATATACCCTCTCTCTCGCTGTCCGAGATCCGCAAAAAGAACAGCGCAAAGTAGAAATATAGCATGGAATCGGTCAGGACGGTCTCCACACACATCAGAATCATCGAGGCGAAAATCGCAAGCTCCGCGTCGCGGCTGAGTCTGCCGAGCGGCTTTTTCTCAAACGCGGCGGCAATTCTCTCGCAAACCACCAGCGTGGGAATCAGTCCCAAAGTAAACCAGACACCGAGCAACGCGTTGTGTGCGCTGTTCAGTCGTCCTTCCCAAAGCATATAACGATTATTATAACCGAGAAGCCAATGATCGGAGAGAATCCCGTAAATTTCCTGCCAAATCTCCTCTCTTCCGGTAAAAAGATTCTTTCCGAGGACAACCACATTTCCGTCGGTATGCCGATAGAGGAAGATATAAAAAATCGTAATTCCCACGGTCAGCGCAAGTCCCAAAAGCACAAGCCAAGGGGCGGGATTACGCAGTTTTATGACAAACGAAGTCACAAAAACCGCAATACCGAATACGAGAACCGTCGCAAGTGCCGCACGGGATTGCGAAAGATGCGTAAAGTAAATGGCGCCAAGCCATGCGGCAAAGATAATCGGAAGACGCAAAAACGAATTTTTGACATCTTCGAGCAGCAAAACCACAAGCGCGAAAAGGAAGAAATACAGAAGTCCCACAGTATTCGGGTTAATGCTTTCGACCTGCCACCCGGGAATGATGGAATAATAAAGGCGGTCGATCTCGTTCAGCCCGGAAAAGATAATCAGAATAACGGCGATCGAAGCGATTCCTTCCACACACAGAATTCTCTGCAACGCTTTGGAAACGGGATAGACAAGATACAGCGATAAAAGCAATACAAGGTCAGCGTACTGAACAACAGAACCGTAACCGGAAGAGTTCGCCACCGTGCTGATAACGCCGAAAGCAATTCCTATGGCGAGAGAAATCCAGCTTCGTATCTTTACGGAGGGCGAATTGCGGTACGGAAGCAGACATGCCATGGAAAGCAGGGCAAAAGCCAGCACCATCGTGATCGCCAAAACAAAATCTTCCACTTTGGAATGCTTATAAAACAGGTTGTTGACGAACATCAATAGCGGCAACAACAGCATGCCGGCGCCGATCATTCGATTCAACAGGCAGTCGTTTACCCGATTTTTTCGTATCAAATCTGCCACCTCCTCACTTTGCAATCAGTTCTTTGTATTTTTCGACCGTGCCTTCCGCCACGCGATCCCACGAAAAGCACTTCATTGCCATGTCTTTCGCACGCCGCGGCATTTCGGGAAGTTCGTCTTTTCTCCGCACGATTTCCTCAAACATCCGCGCGACGCCCTCTGTCGTGGTCTCCGACGCAAAGCCGGCTCCGTGATCTCTCACAAATGCCGCAAGGGTTGTCCCTTCGGTAAGGGCACAGGGAATGCCGTAAGCCAGCGCTTCCAAAACTCCCATCGGCATACCCTCCGAGCGGGATGTCTGTATGAATACATCGGCGTCGAGTAAAGCCGCTTCTTTTTCTCTTGCCACCACCGGAGGAAAAACTCCGATCATGTCGCCGGTATCGGTTTCTTCTATCAGCTTTCTCAGTTCCGCACCTCTTCCGAGGATATCGGGACCGTAAATATCAATTTTACAGTGATTCCGAAGAAGAAAAAGCTTTGCCTCTTTCACTGCCCGCACAAGAATGTCAAGCCCCTTCGGGTAAATATCAAGTCGCCCGATATAAACAAAGCGGATTCCGTCTTGAGAAAAATCCTGTTTTTCTTTCTCCGGAATCGGAATACCGTTGGTTCCGATAAAGCGTTTCTTTCCGAAACGCGTCTGTTTCTCTTCTCTCTCGGAGAGACATTGCAAAGCGACGGCATTTTTGATAAAGCGATTGAAAAGCAGAAGATTCGCTACGACTTTTTTCAGATGTTTTTTTTGCTGTGCCTCTTTCGTAAGCTCTCCGTGCGGAAGGATAATATACGGAACTTTCTTTTTTTTCAGAGCTTTGGCGATTGCGAGATACGGAAAACGATAGCACTCATGAAAAACCACAAGATCCGGCGTGCAGAAAGGCGCAGGAAGCGTCTCAAGCCGAAAAGGAGCTTCATACGACAGTTGTCGTACACCGTCAATTTTCTCTCCGTTGATATTGAGAAGCGCGGTCTCAGCGAAATTTCCCTGCGCGGTAACATGATGAGGCACCACGACACTCACCCCGGCAAACGGGTCATTCCGGATACATGCGATATGCAACACAACCACTTGCCCGCCCCTCCTTTTCGTTTTGTTTTCATTTTATCGGTGCAGAATTTTCTTAAAAACGAATCCGCGCAGTTTGTTCGGCATCATAGCGACGACGAACTGTGCAAAAAGTGAAGAAATGTAGTCAAACCATGTGATATAACCGGTTTCCCGGATCTGTTTTCTTGCCGCTTTATATTTTTTATAATAGGCATAACCGCCACGGCGCTCGTACATATTCTTGCCGATACGGACATAGACCAAGTCTTCCGGAAGATTTGCGCCGTATGCGCCACTCTTGAACATATTAACCCAAAGAAGCGTGTCTTCCATCAAAGGGCAATGCTGATAATTTCCCGCCTTCAGAACGGCACTCTTTTTGAACATGACAGAAACATGATTGAATCCGTCACGCTTTCTTTGATACTTTTTGATCTCCTCGTCGGAAAGCGGAACCGTGCGACGGCATATCGTCTGTGCGGGCGTATCCTCAAACTCCAGAATATAACTCCCCACCACATCGAGGGCGGGATCCGCCTCGAAGGCGGCGAGCTGTTTTTCAAACCGGTCGGGGCGGCAGATGTCATCGGAATCCATGCGGGCGACGAGCTCGTAGCGGCAATGCAACATCCCCTCGCGCAGGGCGAGTCCCAGCCCGCGGTTCTCGGACAGGGGGACAAGCGTATAGAGGGACGGCTCTCTTTCGACATAGGATGCAATGAGCGCGTCCAGCTCTTCGGTGAGCGGGCCGTCCTTGACGATCACGATCTCCGAGGGGCGCACGGTCTGGCAAAGCAGGCTGTCAAGGCTCGCGCCGAGGTATTCCGGCTTTTCTTTCACATAAACCGACATGAGTACCGAAAAATTTCTGTCCATTTCTGTCCTTTCTCCGAGGCAGTGCCGCTGCCCGGTCGGGGTTGTTCGATGCCGAAAACGGGGGGCGAAGTTACTTCTTCCCGCCGACGCCGAGGACGGCGAAGACGGTGGCGAACATCGTGCCGATGTCGCCGAAAAAGCTGTAATGCCGGGTCGAATCGAGATTATATTTCATTTTTTCGGGCAAAATCTTTTCCACATAGGTGCGGTCGGGGTCATCCGACGCGTCGAGAAGATCCGCCTCGTCCTTGTAGGAAATGCTCGCGCGGCTGGTGACGCCGGCGGGGAGCAGGAGGGTGGCGCGCATCTCGTCGGTGTAGGCGGCGACATACTTCGGCACCTCCGGTCGCGTGCCGACGAAAGTCATCGTACCGCGAAGGACATCAATCAGCTGGCTGACCTCGTCGAGGCGGCACTTCCGAACGAATTTCCCCACCCGCGTGACGCGGGCGTCGCCGCTAACCGTGACCTGCGAGCCGCGGTCGGCATTCACGACCATCGAGCGGAATTTGAAAATGCGGAAGGTCTTCCCGTACTGGGTGACGCGCACCTGACGGTAAAAGACGGGTCCCTTGGAATCCAGCTTGATAGCGATCGCGAGGATCAGAAAGAGGGGGGAGAGCAAGAGCAGAAGAATCAGTGACACGACGATGTCGAACACCCGCTTCCAGAAGAGCGAAAATCTCTTTTTCGCGAGAATGTCGTAGTAGGGTCGCACGGCTTCCGTCCGCATGTCCTCGGGCAGTTTTTCCCACTTGCAAAGAATCATTTCAGAGTTCCCTTTACAATGTCGGTATAGGTGTCGATGATATACGCGACCTCTTCATCCGTGAGGCAGGTATGAAGCGGAAGCGTGATCTCATTCTTGAAGTAAGTATATGCATTCGGGAAGTCCTTTATATCAAAGCCCATATTTTTATAAGCGGTGTGCATGGGCAGGGGCTTGTAATGCACATTGCAGGAGATGCCGCGTTCCGCCATCTCGCGGATCACGGCGTTACGCTCTTCGGGCGTGAGCCACGGCAGGCGCGTGATGTAGAGATGTCCCGACGAGGTATACCCTTCGGCGAGGTGCGGGAGCACCTCCACGCCGAGCGGGCAGAACGCCGCGTTGTAGTGGGCGATGATATCTTTTCTGCGCGCGAGCATACCGGGATAACGCTCGAACTGCGCGAGTCCCATCGCGGCGGCGATGTCGGTCATGTTGCACTTATACCAGGTGCCGACGATGTCGTATTCCCATGCGCCGGGCTGCATTTTCGCAAGGGCGTCCTTGCTCTGTCCGTGCAGGCTGTACAGCTGAAGCAGATGGTAGATCTCCTCGTCGTCGATACCGGGCAGGGTGCGCCAGGTCAGGGCGCCGCCCTCCGCGGTGGTGAAGTTCTTCACCGCGTGGAAGCTGAAAGAGGAGAAATCCGCCACGCTGCCGATCATCTTCCCGTGATAGGACGCGCCGAAGGCGTGGGCGGTGTCCGCCATGACGGCGACTCTGCCGAGCGCCTCCTGATATTTGTTCGCGGGGCGGAAAAGCGAACGCTTTCTCTCCACGATCTCGAAAATGCGGTCGTAATCGCAGGGGATACCGCCGAGGTCGACGGGAATGATCGCCTTCGTCTTCTCGGTGATGGCGCGCTCGAGTGCGTCGTAATCCATCTCGAGTCCCTTCGGCTGAATGTCGACAAGCACGAGCTTCGCCCCCACATGGCAGACGACCGAGGCGGACGCCGTGTAGGTGTAGGCGCTCGTAATGACCTCGTCCCCTTCTCCGATGCCGAGGACGCGGAGCGCCATCTCCGCGCAGGCGGTCTGCGAGTTCAGGCAGACGCACTTCTTCGTGCCGAGCCATGTTGCGATTTTTTCTTCGAGCGCCTTCGTGCGCGGTCCGGTGGTAATCCAGCCGGAGCGGAGCGCGGCGGCGACCTCTTCTACTTCAAGATCCGATACATCGGGGGGAGAAAACGGGATTTTCATTTTGATATCCTTTCTGCCGACGCGGACGCGCGACAATTTCAGATAAAATATTTTAATTATATTAGTTTCTTTATCATACCACAATCCGCGCGGTTTGTCAATCCTCTTCTTCCCCGCGGGCGTGAAAAAGAACCGGAGATTTTGCCGTACCGTGTCGGATTTTGCCGTATTTTATCGCAAAAGAAGCGTTATTTGTAAATTTTTATTTGCATATCGTTCCTTTCCTTTTTGCGGCAGAGAAAAACCGAAAAATGAGAAAATATTTTTTGGCGATTTGGTGAACGAAATGCCGGTTTCTCGATGTGCAAATTATTGTTTGCATATCGAGGCGTTTTTGGCGCAAGAAGCGGTAAAAGCAAAAAAAGCGGCAGAGCTTTTTTCTCTGCCGTTTTGCCGTATTTTTGTTTTTTGTTTCTTGTTTTGTTTTCGTCACACGGTGCCGCATACGAGGCTTTGGAATGAAAGCCCGCCGCGGTGTCTCGATCTTTGCCATGCGAAAAATATGCGTATCACAGCGGGCGACCGATGGTCGCCCCTACGATGGAAGCGAGCGAAAATGCCTTGAAGAAACGCGTGCAATCAACAAAGCGTAACGGGTCGTCGAGGGCGCCGACCCCTACAAAGTACCGAAGCGCCAGAGGCTCTTTTTAACGCGAAAGATAATGGCGGCGAAAGCGGGCGACCGATGGTCGCCCCTACGATGGAAGCGAGCGAAAATGCCTTGAAGA
>CALAFS010000012.1 GCA_937892405.1 uncultured Clostridia bacterium | reverse complement strand
GGCATGCTCCTCGCCGGTATTCTGATCGGCTTCCTCCGTTACATTCCCGGGCAGACCATTCTGACCGATACCAGTCTCACGGGGCTCGGCTTCTTCGCAAAGATCGGCGTCATTCTCATCATGTTCTCCGCGGGACTCGAAACCGACCTGAAAAAAATCCGCAGCGTCGGAAAGCCCGCCATCGTCATTACCTGTGCCGGCGTGCTCATTCCCCTTGCCCTCGGCTTTGCCGTTGCTACGCTCTTCAACGGTGGCTTCGGCAATCTGACGCATGAAAACCTCGTGCACAATCTCTTCTACGGTACGATCCTGACCGCGACCTCCGTCAGCGTGAGCGTTGCCACCCTCCGCGAGCTCGGGCGCCTTGACTCCCGCGTCGGCACGACCATCATCACCGCCGCGATCATCGACGATGTCCTCGGCATTATTGTCCTCTCCGTCGTTCTCGCGCTGAAGAACGATGCCGCCGCAGGCGCCGAAGCCGTGAACCCCTGGATCGTTGTTTTGCGCACAGTTGTTTACTTTATTGTCATTGCGATCCTTGCATTTGTCGCTTCCAAAGCCTTTCGTGCTCTTGATAAAAAATTCCCGCATCACCGGCTGATTCCGATTTTCAGCCTTGCCTTCTGCTTCCTTATCTCCTATGTGAGTGAACGCTTTTTCGGCATTGCGGACATCACCGGTGCCTACATTGTCGGTCTGATCCTCTCGACCAACCCCGACACCGAATACATCGACCAAAAGTCGGACATTCTCTCCTACATGTTCTTTGTCCCGATCTTCTTCGGTAACATCGGTATCTCGACCAACTTCAGCGGCATTACCGTCGAGACGCTCGCCTTCGGTCTTGTCTTCATCGCCGCCGGCATCATCGGCAAGCTCGTCGGCTGCGGCACGGCAGCGCTCTGCTGTCGCTATACGCCGAGCGATTCCTTCAAGGTCGGTGTCGGCATGATGGCACGCGCCGAGGTCGCTCTTGTCTGCGCGCAGAAGGGCGTCGAGAGCGGCATCATCGACAGCACGATCATGCCCTTCGTAGTTCTGATGATCCTGCTCACCAGTTTCATTACCCCGATTCTCCTCCAGAAATCCTATAAGCACGACGAGAAAAAAGGACTTTCCCTGATCGAGTAAAGTCCTTGATATAAGCGGGCGGGACGCAAAATGCGTCCCGCCTGTTTTTTATTCTCCGTCGCCCGTCAGATACCCGAGCGCCCACGCGTAATCGTAGGTTTCCTCCGAGACGGCATAACCCGCCTCGTACTTTCGCGCCACATGGCAGTTTGCCGGGAGATAGTTGCAATATGCCGCCGTGTATTCGCGGTAGAGGTGCCCGTCGGGGGCAAGATAGGTGACAATGTCGACGGTATTTTCCTGCTTTTCCGTCAGGCGGATACTTCCCTCCGGGATCGTAAATGCCGTGCCGATCACCGTCTTCATGCGGATCTCGTCCTGCGTCCCGAAGATCGCCTCGCGGATTTTACAGGCGTCTTCCGCCGTACATGTAACGGTGCGGGAGTCGTCCCCGCGCGAGAGCGTCAGAGTCGTCGCAGGCGTCGGATCCTTCGGAATACTCATCGTGTAAGCATAGTCCTGATACTTTGCCGCCATGGCAAAGACCGTCGCGATATCCTTTTCGGACAATACCGATGCAGAATACCTCGATGCGTCATAGTCATCGGTGATCCGCCCCGTCGGGAAAAGGTCATAGGACTTCGTTTTCTCTCCGTCCTTATACTCGGTCACAGAAAGCATCGAGTTCGCATTGTTGTACCCGTTAGCGTTTGTCTCTTCGCGCAGGTCTTCCTGCACGCGGTAGGTTTGCTCCGAGAAGACAGCGCGAAGAAAATCACATTCCACCTCGTCGACAATATACGATGTTTCCATCCAATCTGGCGGCAATGCGTCATTCTTCCGATAAACCCGAATACGGAAGCTGTACCCGTTCGTGACGGGCTCCGTCACGGGGACCTCGGGTTTCTTGATCCCGTAGAAGGCAAATCCTTGGCCTGTGTCACCCGTCGTGTAAGCGACGCGCTGAAAGGTCATCCGATTCCCCGTCGACGCGTCGGCGTAAAGATTCTCCGGCTTCGTCACCCGACTTCCGCAGGACATAAGCAAAGATATTGTCATCACAAGGATAAGCACCGAAAAGAATCTGCGTCTCATAAAAAAGTCCTCCGATATTGAATTTTGCCTATTCTACTACAAAATTCAATATTTGTCAACCCTTGAAAAGAGAAAATTACGGAATTTCCGCGGGAAAAGAATAAAAATAACTGTCTGTTACCGATTTTTCGATCGGCTCGGGCACAAATGAACCCGCAACGCACACACCGGCGATCAGAATCAAAGCCAGAAGAACGCCGATGACACCTCTTGCAAAATCCATATTTCGCTCCTTTCTTTTCAAAAGTCGTGCCGGACAGCCACACGACGGTCAAGGGCAATCGGTTTTCCGCCCGTTCTATCCATAAAGACAGGAAGTGCGATGAAAAGGTTACGCGCTCCCCGCAAGTTTACAAAATGTTCAATGAAAGAAAGAGCCTGTTTTTCGTCGGTGACGGAAAACAAGCCCTTTTATCGGATCTCACAAGGCACCGCGCCGATCCTGCGGATTTCCGAAAATCCTGACCGGACGGCAGAATCACTTACACTGTGCGGCGCCCCGAAAGCTCAAAGATAATTATCGTGTCCGAGGTACAGTTCGGCTTTTTCTTCCTCGCTCAGCTCTTCAATGTCACGACCGAGCTTCATCTCCGTCCACGCACGGTTCGGCACCGGAGGATCCATCGCGGGGACGATCGGCGTCGGAATCTCGATCGGGGGAAATTCCTGCTTTTCGTGCTTTTTCTCCATTCGGTATCATCTCCTTTCGTCAGATGTTACCGTTAGTTTCCCCCGTCGTTTGGAGTGCTATACCGTTTTTCTTGGCATGGTGAAGAAAACAGAGAAATGGCGGGATCAAATGCGATTTTGCATTTGATCCCGCCATTTTTATCAGTCTGCGTCTTTCATCGAAAGGTTCTGTCTGCCCTTTTCATCGGTGCCGAGGAACTTCACGCGGACGCGGTCGCCGATCTGAACGGCGTCTTCGACCTTCTCGGTGCGTACCTTCTGGAGCTTCGAGATATGAACCATACCTTCCTTACCGGGAGCGTACTCAACGAACGCGCCGATCGGAATGATACGGGTAACGGTGCCTTCATAGGTCTCGCCGACGACAGGCTCAAAGACGATGGCGTCGATGATCTCCTTCGCGCGGTCGGCACTTGCGCGGTCAACGGCGGCGATGAACACGCTTCCGTCATCGTTGATGTCGATCTTCGCGCCGGTGTCGGCAACGATCTTCTGAATCACCTTTCCGCCCGAACCGATGACCTCACGGATCTTCTCGGGGTTGATGTGCATGGTAATCATCTTCGGCGCATATTCGGAAACATCTGCGCGGGGTGCGGGGATCGCGGCAAGGAGAATCTTGTCGATGATCTCGTCTCTTCCCTTATGCGTAGTCTCGAGCGCGTTCTTGATGATCTCGGGGGTCAGGCCGTCGATCTTCAGGTCCATCTGAATGGAGGTAATGCCCTTATGCGTACCGGCAACCTTGAAGTCCATGTCGCCGTAGAAGTCCTCAAGGCCCTGAATGTCGATCATGGTATCCCACGAGCCGTCCTCCGCGGTGATCAGACCGCAGGAAATACCGGCAACGGGAGCCTTGATCGGCACGCCCGCGTCCATCAGAGCAAGGGTCGAACCGCAGACCGAGCCCTGCGAGGTCGAGCCGTTCGAGCTGACGACCTCGGACACAAGACGGATCGCGTAGGGGAACTCTTCCTCGCTCGGAAGAACGGGAAGGAGCGAACGCTCGGCAAGAGCGCCGTGTCCGATCTCACGTCTGCCGGGAGAACGCTGTGCCTTGG
>CALAFS010000011.1 GCA_937892405.1 uncultured Clostridia bacterium | reverse complement strand
AATTCCGGTCTTTTCTCTCAGTTCCTCGACGGAATAGATGTCGTACTTGTTTCTTGCTTCAATGATCTTTTCCGCCGCCGTGTCGCCGAGACCGACCAGAGAGTTGAAGGGCATGCGGATCTTTCCGTTCTCGGGCAGGAAGGCGGTCGCGTCCGAGCGCTTCAGATCGACAGTCAGGAAGACGACGCCGCGCGCGAGCGCCTCGCGCACAAGGTAGAGGGTCGAGAGTTCTTCACTCTCCTTCTGCGTCGCCTCGTTACCCTTGGCTTCCAGCTCGTCGATAACCTCGCAGACGCGGCGGTATCCGCCGCCGACCACCTCGGCGTCAAAGCCTGCGGGTGCCACCGTCAGAAAGGCGGCATAGAATTCCATCGGGTAGTAAATCTTGTACCAGCAAAGACGGATCGCGGACATGACATACGCCGCGGCGTGCGCCTTCGGGAACATGTATTTGATCTTCTTGCAGGAGCCGATGTACCAGTCAGGGACGCCGTGCTCGCGCATGGTCTGCTCGTACTCGGGCTTGAGTCCTCTGCCCTTCCGGACATCCTCCATGATCTTGAAGGAGATGGCGTCCTCCACCCCGTGGCGGAGAAGATAGAGCATGATACCGTCTCGTGTACCGACGACCTCGGAAATCGTGCAGACGCCCGCCTTGATGAGATCCTGCGCGTTGCCGAGCCACACATCGGTACCGTGCGTCAGACCCGAGATCTGAAGAAGGTCGGCGAAGGTGCGCGGCTTTGCGTCGAGAAGCACCTGCTGAATGAAGCGGGTGCCCATCTCAGGGATACCGTAGGTGCCGAGCTGACAGCCGCCGATGTCCTCCGGCTTGATACCGAGGGGCTTCGTGCTGTAAAACAGCTCGTAGATACTCTTGTCGTTCATCTTCACATCGAGAACGCTTGTGTTCGTGTACTTTTCGAGCATCTTGTACTTGGTCGGCATATCGTGTCCGAGCTCGTCGAGCTTCAGAATCGTATCGTGAAGATAGGAGAACTGGAAGTGCGTCGTGATGATGTCCGACTTCGGGTCATCGGCGGGGTGCTGTACCGGAGAGAAATCGTAGATTTCGTACTCCTTCGGTACGACGATGATACCGCCGGGGTGCTGTCCCGTCGTGCGCTTGATACCGACGAGCTTCGTCACCATGGCGGAGATCTCCGCCTTCGGAAGACGGATTTTCCGCTCTTCGAGGTACTTGTTGACATAACCCCACGCGGTTTTGTCCGCGAGGGTACCGATCGTCCCCGCGCGGAACACCTGTCCGTGACCGAAGAGATCCTCGGTATACTTATGTACCTTGCCCTGCACATCGCCCGAGAAATTCAGGTCGATATCGGGCGACTTGTCACCGTAGAAGCCAAGGAAAGTCTCAAACGGGATATCGTGCCCGTCCATAATCATGGGCGTGCCGCAGACCGGGCAATCCTTGTCGTCAAGGTCAAAGCCCGAGCCGACACTGCCGTCAAGGAAGAATTCGCTGTGACGGCACTTCGGGCAGCGGTAGTGCGGGGGCAGAGGGTTCACCTCCGAGATACCCGACATCGTCGCGACGAAGGAAGAGCCGACCGATCCGCGTGAGCCGACCTGATAGCCGAGGCTCTCGGAATAGGCGACCAGCTTGACCGCGATCATGTAAAGAACGGCGAAGCCGTGTCCGATGATGGAGTCAAGTTCCTTTTTCAGTCTCTTCTCCACCACCTCGGGGAGCGGATCGCCGTACCAGTCGTGCGCCCGCTTCCAGCAGGAGTCGGCAAGCTCTTCGTTCGCCCCCTCCATCGACGGCTCGTAGCGTCCCGTCGGGATCGGACGGATCTTCTCGCACATGGCGGCGATTTTGTTCGGATTTTCGATGACGACCTCTTCTGCCGCCTCTTTTCCGAGATAGGCGAACTCCGCGAGCATCTCCTCCGTCGTCCGAAGGTAAATGCCCGTGTCCTTATCCGCGTCGGAGAACTTCATGCCTGCGAGCAGAATCTTGCGGTAAAGCTCGTCCTCTTTGTTGAGGAAATGGGCGTCGCAGGTGGCGCAGACAGGCTTTCCGAGTTTTTTGCCGAGCGCGTAAATTCTGCGGTTGATGTCCTCGAGCGCCTCCTCGTTTGCCACCCGCCCTTCCGCGATCAGAAAGCGGTTGTTGCAGATCGGCTGAATCTCAAGATAATCATAGAAGGAGGCGATCTCCTCGATGTCGGCATCGCTCCGCCCGTCGAGGACGGCACGGTAAAGCTCGCCCGCCTCGCACGCGGAACCGACGATGATCCCGTCGCGGTACTGCTCGAGCACCGACTTCGGAATTCTCGGGAAACGGCGATAGTAGTTCAGATAGCTGAAGGAAATGAGCTTGTAGAGGTTCTTCAGACCTTCGAGATTCTTCGCGAAAAGAATCATATGGTAGGTCGGGAGCTTCAGCGGGTCGGTCTTTTCACTCATGGTGTCGAGCATACGCTCAAAGGTCGCGACGCCCTCGTCCGAGAGTCGTCTCACCATCTCGTGGAAGATCGCCGCCAGCATTTTCGCGTCGTCCGACGCTCTGTGATGATGGAAATCGCCGAGATGATAGAAGTCGGCGATCGTGTCGAGCTTGTGATTTTTCAGCTCGGGATTCACATATTTCGACAGTCCCACCGTGTCAAGGTAGGTGTTGTCGAACGGAATCCCCGCGCGCTCTGCCGCCACGCGGATAAAGCCGACATCGAAGTTCGCGTTGTGCGCGATCAGGAGTCTGTCCCCGGCAAAGTCGAGGAAGGCGCGCACCGCCTCCGCTTCCTTCGGCGCCCCCGCCACCATCTCGTCGGTGATGGAGGTCAGCTTCGTGATCTCGGGCGGGATCGGACATTCCGGATCGACGAAGATGTCCATCTCGTCGAGAACCTTGCCCCCCTTGACCTTGACCGCACCGATCTCGATGATCTTGCAGGTGCGGTTGGAAAGACCCGTCGTCTCGATATCGAAGACGATCATCTCGTCCTCAAAGGTCGGATACTTCGTACCGAAGACACAGCGCGCCGTGTCGTTGACGAAATAGCACTCAATGCCGTAGAGGATTTTCAGCGTCTCGTTTTTCGACTTTTCGAGCGCCAGCATCACCTCGGGGAATGCCTGTACATTTCCGTGGTCGGTGACGGCGATCGCGGGATGTCCCCAGCGGATCGCGGTATTGACAATCTCGGCGGGGGTGATGATCGCGTCCATCTGCGACATGTTCGAGTGCAGATGGAGTTCCACGCGCTTTTTCGGCGCCCGATCCTCCCGCTCGATCTTTTTGATCTTCTTGATGCCGCGGGGAGAAAGAAAAGGCTCGTTGTCGAATTTATCCCGCATGACGCGACCGAACGCCGCGATGTTCATGCCCGATTTGAACCCCTTGATCCATCCGGCGTCCTCTTTCGGACAACTTTTCTTTACATATACGCTACTTGTGCCGTCGGTAATGCCGACCGTGCAGGAAATACGGTCGCCCGCACGGTTCTCTTTTTCCGCCACTTCAAAGACAGTGCCGAGGAAAACCGCGTTCGTGTGGATCGTCTCCGCGTCCGCGATCGGCTGCGGCTCGACGATCTCGAAGTCATCGCCAAAGAGAAGCTCCGCCCCCTCACATTCAAAGGTTGCCTTCCCCATCGAGAATCTCGTCTCGCTGAGGGCTGTCGGCTCGACCGCTCCCGCACGGAGGGAGACTCTGCGCTCGAAATCGGCGTGCGGATCTTCGGCGATCGCCGCGTCATGTGCCGCCCGTGCCCGCTCTTCCCGTTCGGTCACCGCGCGGGCGCGGTTCTGCGCCTCCGCTTCGGAGAGCACCTTCGCCCGACGCTCTTCCCGCCGACGCTCGAAGCTCTCCGCGGAGGCGGTATCCGCCTCGATCTTCACCTCCCGCGTGACACCGTACCGACTTTCGAGAATCCTCGCGAGCAGACGCTCTGTGTCCGCGTTTTTGACAAACATGACCCCGTCCTCGAAAAAGGGCAAGGTCACATGAAAGACCCGACCGTCGTCACGGTAGGTCGCATGGTTGAAAAAGCCATGCGTCACGGCGCCGCAAAGCGCCGCCTCGGTCGCGATCTCGGGAAAGCGCTCAACCGAGAATTCTTCGCTCGGGAAATGCGGAAAAATGCGGAAGGAGGTAGCCGACGGGTTCTCTCTGTAAAGCTCCAGGCACTCGTCCGCGATCTCATAGAGAAGCTCGGGGTCGACATGGCGGTCGAAGTCGAGGAACACCTCGACCCGTCCCGTCTCCTTCTCCCATGTATAGGAGCGCAGGCGGGCGCGCGAAAGGACGGCGCGTTTCTCCTCCCCCGGAGAATAGCGCCGGAATATGTCGAAAAATCCTCTTTCTTCTGCCATGCCCTTGTCTTTCCGTTCTTTTTTGTCTTTCTGTTTTGTCGGTAGATTGCTTCCGGACGCGGGATTCCGACACGCGAAAAAATCTGCGTGCCCGTTATTTCACCGCACCGTAGCGGTCGATAATCATCGAAATCAGCGTGTCGATCAGGCGGTCTTCCCTGACCTTTGCGAGGATTTCTCCCTTCGAGAAAATCAGTCCCTCGCCTTTGCCTCCCGCAATGCCGAAGTCGGCTTCCCTCGCCTCTCCCGGCCCGTTCACGACGCACCCCATCAGGGCGACAGTGATCGGCAGGCGGTCAAGCTCTTCCTTTTCCACACGCGCGTTGAATTCTGCGAGAAGGGAGATCAGGTCGATCTTTGTCCGTCCGCAGGTCGGGCAGGAGATGATATTCATGCCGGGGCGCTTCGCAAGTCCCAGTGCCGCGAGAATCTGTCTCGCCGCCCCGACCTCCGCAAGCGGAGAGTCGGTCAGGGAGACACGCACCGTGTCGCCGATCCCTTCGGCGAGCAGAGTGCCGATACCGATACTGCTTTTTACCAGTGCGGCATCTCCGCCACCCGCTTCGGTAACCCCGAGATGAAGGGGGTAATCCGTGCGTTCTGCTAACAGTCGGTTAGCAAAAATCATAGTTTGCACATCGGATGCCTTCACAGAGATGGCGATATTCCGATAGTCGAGATCTTCCAATATCGCCGCATGGCGCAGAGCACTCTCGGCGAGCGCCTCCGCCGTCGGCGCACCGTATTTTTCGTAAATGTCCTTTTCGAGCGAACCGGAATTGACCCCGATGCGGATCGGAATCTGCCTCTCACGGCAGGCGCGCACCACCTCGGCTACCTTTTCTTTCGAGCCGATGTTGCCGGGATTGATGCGGATCTTGTCCGCCCCGGCGTCGATCGCGGCAAGCGCGATCTTATAATCAAAATGAATGTCCGCAACAAGCGGAACCTTCACGCCCTCTGCCTTCAGTGTGCGGAAGATCTCTGCCGCTCCGATATCGGGAACGGCGAGACGGACGATATCGCACCCTGCTTTTTCAAGCGCCCTCACCTGTGCCGCCGTCGCCTTCGCGTCGTGCGTGTCGGTATTCGTCATCGACTGAATGGAGATCGGTGCCCCGCCCCCGATCGTCAGATGTCCGACGGTGAGCGGGCGCGTCACCCGTCTTACGATCCGGTTTTCTTTTTTCTTCTGTTCCATCGCTTATCCTTTTCCCGTGCGGTGTGACCGCCCCGGAATTTATCAGAAAATCAGCTTGAAAATATCCTTAATCATAATGACCACGGACAGCCCGAGCAAAAGGAGAAGTCCGATGCCGTTGATGATGCCCTCGAGCTTCGCGGGCATTTTCTTACGGGTGATCATCTCGGCCAGAATCACGATCAGCCGTCCGCCGTCAAGCGCGGGGATCGGCAGAAGGTTCATCACGCCGAGGTTGATGCTGATGAGCACCGTAATATAAAGCAGCGAAGAGAATCCCGCCCGCGCGGCATCCCCGATCGCGGAGGAAATCCCGACAGGTCCCGATACTGCGGCGAGCGTGTACCGTCCCGTAATCAGATCAAAGAGGGACTCCCAGCACATGCGCACGATCAGGCAGGACTTGCGGAAGGAATAGGTCATCACGCTCCCGAAGTTCTTCTCCGTCCGGTTGACGCGGAAGTCCATCATGCCGAAGGTCTGCCCCTCCTGCTCCTCTGTTGGGAAAACAACATCGGGCAGTTTTACCTCGGCGCCGTCACGCAGAACGACGAGGTCGAGCGGCTCATTTCCCTGTCGCATGATCTCATAGCTCAGCTCATCGAGGATCTTCACCCGCTTTCCGTTCACGGAAAGGATCGTGTCCCCCTCGAGAAGTCCCGACTCCGAAGAGGAGACCGTGTATTTGCTCTCCTCCTTGTCGACAAAATCGTGAATGGTCGTCGACCCAAGCGGAATCATCGTCGTCAGAAGGATCATCGCGAGCGCACCGGCAACAATATTGACGGTGGCACCGGCGGCGGTGATGATAAAGCGCTGCCACGCCGGCTTTTTGTCAAAGGAATTCGGGTCGTCCGACTCTCCGTCCTCCCCTGCCATCGCGACATAGCCGCCGAAGGGGAGCATGGAAATGCTGTAACGGATCCCCGTCTTCTTCGAGTCGTACCACAGGAGCTTCGGTCCCATGCCGATGGAAAACTCCTTGATCGTCACCTTGAAGATTCTTGCAAAGGTGTAGTGACCGAGCTCGTGAATCAGGATCAGAAAGCCGAACACCAGGACGGCAATCAGTATCGTCAGAAATGTACTCAAATCGGTTTCTCCTTATATCAGGGTTTCGGTGTAGGCGCGCGTCTCTCTGTCAAGAGCGATCAGAGCGTCAACGCTCTTCTCACACGACACGCCGGCACCGCGCATAGTCTCAAATGCTTTGGTTACCACGGAAGAAATCCCGGTGAAAGTCAATTTTTCCGAAAGGAATGCCGCGACGGCGACCTCGTCCGCCGCGTTCAGCACGGCGCCCATACCGCCGCCGAGCCGTCCCGCCTCCATCGCGAGAGGCAGAAGAGGAAACCTCTCGGCGTCCGGACGCGCAAAGGTCAGGCGCCCGACCGAGAAAAGATCGAGCGGTGCGACCGTCCCCGCCTCGCGGTCGGGATAGTCCACGGCATATTGCACGCACGCGCGCATATCGGGGACCGACATCTCTGCGATGACGGTGTTATCAATATATTCCACGGCGGAGTGAATTATACTCTCCCTGTGAACGACGACCTCAACTCTCTCGGGCGAAACGCCGAACAGGTGCGACGCCTCCAGAACCTCAAAGCCCTTATTCATCAGGGTCGCACTGTCGACCGTGATCTTTTTCCCCATCTTCCATGTCGGGTGGGCAAGCGTGTCGGCGAGCGTCACGCGTGAAAGTCTCTCACGGTCATAGCCGAAAAAGGGACCGCCCGACGCCGTGAGAAGAAGGCGCTTCACTTCCTTCTTCTGCCCTGCGGCAAGGCACTGGAAGATCGCGGAATGTTCACTGTCCACCGGCAGGATCTCACACCCCGTCTCCTTTGCCCGCGTCATGACGAGTTCCCCCGCGATCACGAGGGACTCCTTGTTGGCAAGGGCGAGCCGCCGTCCGTACTCCATCACCGCGAGCGTCGGGCGAAGTCCCGCCTCGCCGAGTATGGCATTGACGACCGTCTGCGCCTCTGTCAAGGCGATCCCTTCGAGGATTCCCTCCTCACCGGAGAGCACGCGGATTTCGGTATCGGCGAGGCGGGTGGCAAGATCCCCTGCCGCCCTCTCGTCCGCCATGGCGAAAAAGCGCGGCAGGAATCTCCTCGCCTGCTCTTCCGCGAGTGCGGCATTCTTCCCCGCACTCATATAATCAACACGGTACCCGCGCGACAGGGCAACATCGAGCGCTTGTCTGCCGACGGAGCCTGTGGCACCGAGTACCGCTATCGTTTTCGTCATAGAATCTGTCCTTTTCCCATTTCCCTCTCGGAAAA
>CALAFS010000010.1 GCA_937892405.1 uncultured Clostridia bacterium | reverse complement strand
TGTTGCTGCACAGGCAACCTCTGAGAAAGACAGCAACGGCGATCAGTACGATAAGAAAGCGGAATATCCGATCGCAATCAGTGATCTGAAAACAAAATATGCGGCAGACGCATCTACGACGCCCTCCGGTTTTGTTGTGACCGAATACCTCAAAGACAAATTTGACAGCAACAATGGCAAAACCGGCACCATCACTATCAAGGATGCCGAGTCTCTGCTGTACTTTGCCTATGTGCTTGATCCCGCAGTTGCTTATGCGAAAGTGCCTGACGATGGTTGGCAACACACCAGCATCTGGTATGGCGGTGCCTTTGCACGTCACATTGTGCTGGATGCGGACATTGACCTGCAGGGAATCACCCTTCCCAACGGCTTTGGCAATATGAAGGATTTCGATTTTGACGGACAAGGTCACACAATCAAGAATGCGACCATCAACTATACCGGTACAGATAATACCGGTCTGTTTGTGGGCGGCAACCGTGGCATTTCCAATTTGGTAGTGGAAAACATCAAGGTGGTTGCTCCCAATGGTACAGAGAATGCCGCCGGCATCGTTTCATCTGATGCCAACGCGGCAATCAACAATGTGACGGTTCGCAATTCCTCCGTCATCGGCGGCAAGTACACCGGCGCTATTGTGGGCTATAACTACGGCAGCGTCACCAACTGTACCGTGGAAAACTGCACCGTCAGCGGTCGTTATAAGGTCGGCGGTATTGTGGGCTATATCTGCCAAGACATTGCACATCCTATATCCGTCACCGGAAATAAGTTGACCGATGTAACCGTTAAGGCTGAAAATGTTCTGACGGGAAAGACGGCGGTTATCGGCAAGATTGTTGGCAACTGGAATGCCGCCGACGGCGTTTGCAAGGATAACACCTTCTCCGGCACGACCGTAGCTACCGGCAATATCGGCAAAACCGAAAGCGGTTGCACTGTAAACGAGTAATTAAAACTGCGATGTTTTCGAGAGCTACAATGTAATGCCGTTTCCGTCGCAATTGTTGCGCTATTGCAGACTTTTGCGACAAGATCGTAGCTTTCAACTAATCATTTTTGCCAGTCCTCTCCACCTTTGGGTGGAGGGGCAATCAAAGGGTATAAACAGCCGGAAACGGCAGCGCTTATGCCTTTTGATTGCCGAAAAAGATGAAAACTCGGCAAAGCCGAAAGAAAGGAGAAAAATTATGAAACTTTCACAATCGGCATTATGTCCCATGGGGGGGGGGGGGAATCACTTTTAATTTGGTGATACTGCACAAACCCATCTTCCCCGCAATATCCATCACTTGAGCAGGACACCTCCCGATTTTCGCCGAAACGGGGAGATGTTCTTGACCCGTGTTTCGGCAAAAATTTTATATCAGGAGGTTTTCGATATGAAAACACTTTCCACCAAAAGAGCGTTGTTCGCAAGTGTGCTGTCCTTCCTGCTTTGCGTGACTATGCTCGTCGGTTCCACCTTTGCGTGGTTTACCGATACCGCGACCGCTTCGGTCAATACGATCAAAGCGGGTACTCTCGATGTTGCCCTCGAAATGATGGACAACGAAGGCAAGTGGGTCCCTGCCGAAGGCAAGACCCTGCAGTTCCTTGTTAACGGGGAGATCCCGGAAGAAGGCACCGAGATCCTTTGGGAACCCGGCTGTACTTATTCCCTTCCGAAGCTCCGGATTGTCAATGCCGGTGACCTTGCGCTGAAGTACAAGGTTGTACTGACCGGTATCAAGGGTGACGCGGAGCTAAACGATGTCATCGACTGGACGATCGGCGATGTCGCCCTCGGCACAGAACAGCACCTCGCCCCGAAGGGAACCGCAGAGTTCACGATCACGGGTCGCATGCAGGAGACTGCGGGCAATACTTACATGGGCAAGACGATCGACGGCATTTCCGTCACTGTCGTCGCGACGCAGGACACCGTAGAGTCGGACAGCAAGGACAACAGCTATGACGCGGACTCCACCTATCCGCTCATCACCTCTGTCAGCGGTATTCAGAACAGCCTGACGCTCTCCGACATTCCGACCGTATCGAAAGACAGCACAAAGCATGTCCCGGTACAGATCACGATGGGTGCCGTCGATGTGGGAGACATTGACTACCGTGAGCACGACACAGGCTATCAGGGTAAGGGCGTGTTGCTCGGCAACCGAAACCTTTCGAGCTACGCCGCCTCCGTTCCCGAACGCGGTGAATACACCTTTATCTTCAAGGACGGCACCATCAAGGGAACGGTCACCGGCTATTCTTCCATCGACGGTGCAACCACAAATTCCGTCTATCTTCAGGTTCCCGGCAACAGCGATGTTGTATTCGAGAACATGGTGTTTGAGGGAGTCGTGAGTTTCGATGTGCAGAAGTACACCAGCCCGTGGAGCAATCTGAACTCCATCACCTTCAAAAACTGCGTCTTCAAAGGAATCGTCGTCGGTACCTGCCCTGCCGAGCATGCGACATTCGATGGTTGCACCTTTGAAAACTACATCAATACGGAATACGCTAACAACTCCAACCCGATCTGGTGGCGCGCCGACTATGAAGGCGAGGGCACAAATGCCCGCTACATCAGAACCTTCACCTTTATCAACAACAAGGTAACAAGCACGCGTCCCGTCAAGATCGAACGGATCGGCAGAGACGGCTGCGATCCCGTTTTCACCTTCAAGAACAATGCGTTCGACATCAGCTCACAGGCTGACGACGAGGTAATGAAGAATATGGCGATCAACATCGGTCAGTGGGACAGCAACAGCAAATTTACCCTGATTGATGAAGGCAATACGATTTCCGAAACGACCGCGTCGCTTTATACCGCCGCGCTCACAAGCGGTTCCAATCAGTATCTCCCCGTCTCCGGAAACAAAGTGCTGGACGGAAACGGCAACAACAAGACCATTACCGCCATGGTGTGGAAAACCACGACGGGTGAAACCTTTGAGATGAAGACCATCGACTAAAGCAAAAGAGGCGGATTCGCTGTTGCGAATCCGCCTGTTTTGTCTCGGACGGGCTTATGCCTGCTTTCTTACAAGAAGTCGTTCCAATGCTTCAAAACGCGGAGTCGGATCAAACAGTTTCTCAATTCCCTTGCCCCACAGGGCAATCAGCGGAGAGTTGATGACGGTCGTGATGATAGTACCGATACCGACGCTGTGATAATCCTCGGTGAGAAGTCTTGAAAAATCAAAGGTGGAAGCGTCACCGAACAGCGTCAATGCGAGAACAACCGAGAGCGTGAGCAGAAACAGGTCATACGCCCACTTGACCTTATTGATGCTCAGGTGATACCTCGCCGAAAATTCCGCAACGAAGAGCTCATGCACCTGAAGAGGAAGATATGTATGAAAGAAACAGGCAACGCCGAGCGCGGTAAAGATGTCGCCGACGATCAGCATGAGAAACCGGATCCACACGGCGTCGGTCGGGATTCCATCGAATATAAAGAGGAACAGATTCAGTGTATACCCATAGATGACCGCGACGGCGAATGCGAGAAGATACCTCCAGTTGAAACGACGGACAGCGAGGCACAAAAGAATCAGTACCACTCCCTGTACAAGATACTCCGTCACGCCGACGGAAAAGCCATCCCACAACGGTGCGATCGCCTCATGAATCACAAAGGTTGGCGCCGCAATCATAGAGACCCCGAGATTGGCTTTACTGCACAGGGCAACGCCGATCGCGACAAACAGAATACCGAAGATCCACAAGAGTTCTGCCGATTTCCCGATTTTCTTCATAAAATCTCCCTTCCACATAATCAGAGCTTCTTCCGGTAAATTCATTTTTTGTTCTTTTATAGTATATCACAAAAAACAAAACAATCAAGTATTTTTTCTGCTCCCGCATGAAAAACTTTTTACATGAACCGCTTTTCCGCCACTTACTTCATAATCTTTTCAAAGCGGAACATTTCATCCGGTCCTTCGTCGGGGCATGTCTCTCCGTTCCCATCCGGTGGATTCGGCTCCGGGTGCATGGCGGAGAAAAACTCGACGGCGTGAAAGCCGCATTTGTTGATATAAAAATGGATATTGCGCTTTTCAAAATAGGGCGTGCAGGTCTCCCAGACCTCGGTTTCGGGGTGCAGAGCTTCCACGGCAAGCCAAGCGCCATAGCCGATGCCTTTGCTGTGTTCCTTCGGCGAAACGAAAAGAAGCTCCAGCTCGTTGTGATGTGTCTCTTTGTCGATTTTCAACACTACGCCGCCAACCTTTCTTCCTTCATACAGAATCCGGTATGCCTCGCTGTCGGGTGCATCAATACTTTGCTCAATGGTTGCGCGGGAGATGATCTCTCCGTCCTCCTCAAAATGATCGTCCCGCAGCCCGAACTCTTCCACTGCGCCATACTTGAAAGACGCCTGATTATCAAGGATAAACTGCTCACGGTCATCCTCTTCCAGCGCGGCAAGGGTTACTTTTGCGTTGTTCATATGTACCTCCGAAAAATAAAAAATACCCGGTCATTACTAAGTAATAACCGAGCGCACTCGACACCTAATCCGGTATGCGACCTGCAAGACTTACGCCTTACGATCCCCGAGCGTTACGACGCTCTACCTCCGGTGACATGATATGAATCAGCCGAACCCGGAAAACCGGAATCCGGCTGACTGTTTGGCGGACAGGGTGGGATTCGAACCCACGAGCCCTTGCGGGCTACCTGATTTCGAGTCAGGGCCGTTATGACCACTTCGATACCTGTCCGTATGGTCGAAGTGCGTTGTTTCACAACAAGGAATATTATAGCATATCTTTTTCATTTTTGCAAGTGCTTTTTGCGCTTTTTTTCAGGATTTTCGTATTTTTCCGATTTTTCTTCTTTGCAGACGGATTTTTTCTCTCTTTCTCCGTCTTTTGAATCCCCTCGCCTTGATTTTTTCTTTTCTTTATGATATACTGAAAATGAAATCACCGCGGTACTGTTACCGATATTTTATGCAACTTACCGCCATACGGCGGCGAAAGGAGATACTTATGAAAAATTCAGTCATCGAAACCTTATGTTCCCGTCGTTCCTGCCGTCATTTCGACGGGCGGAAGGTCGATCGCGAAACACTTGACAAAATTTTGGAGGCGGGCACCTTTGCCCCGAGCGGCATGGGGCGACAGTCCGCCATCATGATCGCCATCGACGATCCCGAGACGGTACACATGCTCTCCGAGCTGAATGCGAAAATCATGGGACACGACGGCGACCCCTTCTACGGCGCGGCGACCGTGATCGTTGTCCTCGCTGACAGAAGCGTTCCGACCTATCTTTATGACGGCGCTCTTGTGATGGGAAACCTCATGAATGCCGCCGAAGCCCTCGGTGTCAATTCCTGCTGGATTCACCGTGCAAAGGAAGAATTTGCCCTCCCCGAAGGTCAGGCACTGCTCAAAAAGCTCGGCATTACGGGCGACTATGAGGGAATCGGACATTGTGTCCTCGGTTACGGCGAAAAGGTCCCGGCGAAGCCGAGAAAGGATCATTATATTTACCGCATCGAAGCGTAAAGGACATCATACAAAGGGAGCCGACGGAATTCCGTCGGCTCCCTTTGTGCGATTCTGCCTTATTTTTTAGCTTCTGTTCTCCAGAAATACTCTTTTTTATCTCCGACCTTGCTCATCTCTTCCTCGTAGATCTTCTTGGAAAGATCCGCATCGAGACCGAGTACAAGGTTGATCGACTGATGAAGATCATCGGCAATCGAGGTGATCCAATCACTGTCTTCATGAAGAATGACACTGCCGATACCGTGAGAGACGAACACAGCCGCCGCCTTCTCATTCAGAATCGGGTGTGCCCCCTTCTCGATCAGAGCGTGAATGATCTTCTCGACATAGGGCTCCATGATCGTGAGTGTCGACTCGCGGATCGCAAGTCTCACGGTGCGGTGCATGTTGTTCGCATACTGTGCACGGAACTCGCGCGTTCTGTCGTTGAGATAGATGAAGAACAGGAGAAGCGAACGATACGGCGCCTCCTCCGCTTCCTTCGCGAGACGGTCAAAGTCCGCATGGAAGGGTGCGAAGAAATTCTCCATCACATCATCGAACAGCTCGTCCTTCGATGTGTAGTAGTAATAGAAAGCACCGACATCTGCACCGACTGCCTTCATGATTGCACGGACACCCGTGCCGTCAAACCCGTTTTCAAAAAACAGCTGCCGTCCGATTTGCAGGATTCTGTTTTTTGTTCCGCCTTCAAACATTTGTTTTCTTGGCATGATAAACCTCCTGATTTATCCCACTCTTGTGGTTATATTCTTTTTCAAGATGATATTTTAGCATAATCCGACAAGATTGTCAATTGATTTCTCTGATTGTTAACAAATTGAATACCGGCAAGACATAATTTGACAAATGTAAAGAAAGAGAGGCAAAACGCCCTTATTCGGCGCTTGCCTCTCTTCGTTTCTTCTGTTTTTCGCCCTCGCTTCACGCTTCGGAAGCGAGCAATTTTTCAAGTGCGGCAATCTTCACCGCGAGAACGAGAATCTTCGTAGCGGCACGCAGATCATCACTTGTCGGATAGGTCGGTGCGAGACGCAGATTCTTATCCTCCGGATCCTTGCCATAGGGATAGGTCGCGCCAGCCGGGGTCAGTATCACACCGGCATCGCGACAAAGAGCATACACCCTTTTTGCCGTGCCGGGCAGGACATCGAGCGATATAAAATACCCGCCACGCGGGTTCGTATACGAGGCGATCCCGCACCCATCCAGTGCGGAAAGCTCTGTCAGGGCGATATCAAACTTTTCGCGCACGCATTTTCCGAGCTTTTTCATATGCTCCCGCACGTTTTTACCGTCGCGGAAATATCTTACATGCCGAAGCTGATTGATCTTATCGTAGCCGATGGTTTCCACGCCGACACGGGCGCGGATATCCGCGAGATTTCTCTCACTTGCCGCCACCATAGCGACACCGCCGCCCGGGAAGCTGATCTTCGAGGTGGAGCCGAAATACAGGACGCGGTCTTCTGTCCCGTATTCCTTCGCCAAAGCGAAAATATCGGCAAGTGTGTCGCCCTGCTCTGTCGCATCGTGGACGGCATAGGCATTGTCCCAGAAAATGCGGAAGTCGGGCGCCGCCGTCTTCATGGCGACAAGACGGCGCACCGTCGTCTCGGTATAGGTATTCCCCGTCGGGTTGGAATACTTCGGCACGCACCAGATCCCTTTGACCGCGGGATCCGCCGCCAGCCGCTCCACCGTATCCATATCGGGTCCGTCGGGCGTCATCGGGACGGAGAGAAGCTCAAAGCCGAATTCTTCCGTCACGCGGAAGTGTCGGTCATATCCCGGGACGACGCAGATCCATTTCCGCCCGGGCTCAAGCACCCACGGTTCCCCGCCCGGGACACCGAAAAGCATCGCACGCGCGAGTGCGTCATACATCAATTGAAGAGACGAGTTCCCGCCGACGAAAATGCGTGCGGGATCTATCCCGTAGATCTCGCCGAGAAGCTCCTTCATCTCGGACAGTCCGTCGAATGCGCCGTAATTGCGGCAGTCGATGCCGTCGCGTGATCTCGCCCCTTCGGAGAGAAGCGGGAGATCCAAAAGTCCGTCGGTCAGGCTCAGCTGTTCCCCGTTCGGCTTTCCTCTGGAAAGGTCGAGAGAAAGTCCCTTCGCGCGGGATTTGTGATATATTGAAAGTAATCGGTCAAGCTCTTCTTTCAGAGCCTCCCTGTTTTTTTCCTGATAGGTCATAGTTTTTCCTTCTTTTTGAATCTGAAACGCAGAGAAAATTCAAATTGTCAGGTGTTTTCACTAACAGTATAGCATAAAATGAAAGTTTTTGCAATAGAATTTGCAAATTCAACAATCTTTTCGCGCGATTTCCGCAC
>CALAFS010000009.1 GCA_937892405.1 uncultured Clostridia bacterium | reverse complement strand
CCGTCCGTGCCCGAGTCGGTCAGAATGTCACATTCGTTCGGAAGAATGATTTCAGACTCCGGTTTTCTGTATTCTTTCATGATTTCATTCTCCTTTCAGAACCGAGTTGCGGTAAGCCTTTGCCGCCTCGGCGTATTGCGCGAGAGCGAGGACAAGCGCCTGTGTCTTTTCCGTCGCGACGGGGCTGACATAGTATGCCGCGAGGTTGTAAGAACCGCTTTGTGCCGCGCCGTCGGCATCCGTGTAGGTGAAGCTCAGCGTGTCGGTCATGCCGTAAGCATATGCTGTTACTTCAAGGTAAATTCTGCCGTCATCGGCTTTCTTAACCGCCGTAGTGAGCGGCGCGCCGCTCGCGGAGGTGAAGCGGAAGCTCTTTGCTATCGTCTCGGAGGTACCCGCCTTCAGATAGAAGACAAACGCGGGTGTCGCACCGAGATTTAAGCATGCGGTGTCAACCGTATTGCCGCTGTCGCTTGTTACCTTGTTGTCCGCTGTCAGTCCGAGCTCCTCGGCGCTCTTCCCGACGAAGTCCGTAAGGTTTGCGTCAAGTGTCGCGCTGTCGTCTTCCGTCAGCGTACCGAAATACTCTTTTGCCGCCTTGATGTAGGCGAGAGCGTCGCGCACGACGGTCTTTGCCGCCTCGCCGGCTCCCTCGGTGGCAAGGAGCTTTGCCGCATAGTTCGGGATTGAGACGCGGTAGGTCTTTGTTACCTGCGTCTTGCCGTTGTCGATGAGAACCTTTACCGTGAAGGTATCGGTGCCGTCCTTGGCGGCGAGATTCTTCGATACGCGGTAGTATTCTTTCCCGTCGATCGTAACCTTTTCAAGTCCGAAGAGGCCTGCCGCTTCGCCGTCGAGGGTGATCTCCTTGATCTCGTCGAGGGCAGGGACATACACATTGTAGCGGAAGTCGGAGGAAAGGGTGATGTTCGACTTTACCTTGACCGTCGCGGGATCGAGATCGGAGGTGTCCTCCGCACTCTTAAGCTCCAGCGTCGGCGTGACGGTAAGGTCGGCGTCAAGCTCGTTTGCCACGAGGGCAAAGGTCAGCGTCTTTCCGATGTTCGACGCGGCAAGGTCTGTGATGTCGACCTCCTGCCGGCCGTTTTCGCTCACCGTGAAGGTCGCGATCGGCTCGCTCTTCCATGTCGGGGCATTCCCCCATGTGAGAGAGTCCGGCAGGGTGATGTTGCCGAGAGAGTAGAGGTAGATCGTCTGTCCGACGGCACCCGTGAGGTAGAAGCGGAGCTTCGCACCGTAGATCGCGGCGCTTGCGGGGACAGCGAAGGTGAGAAACGCGTTTTTGACATGATCCGCAGATTCGGCGGGGACGGCGGTGATGACATCGCTGTCTTTTTCGCCCCTGCCGGTGACATTGGCGACACCGCTCATACCGAGGCTTGTGCTGCCCATTGCCGGTGTGCTTGTGACAGAGCCGTCCGCCTCGACATGTCCGATCTTCACGGCATTGATGTCGTCGATCAGGATCTCGGGGCGCCCTTCGGTCGAGGTCTTGTCGTTTGTGTAACTTGCGAATCCCGTGGTGTCAAAGGCGAAATAAGAGATGGCATAAGTGCCGACGCTGTTGGCGTCTGTCGGGTCGACACCCTTCTTCCAGATCTTCTTTGCCTGCATGTTCTTGTCTACCGTGAACTCCATGGTAAAGGTGTACCATGTGTCCTTTTCGGTAAAGGTTGCGTAGTTTGCTCCACCGTAGAAGTTTGTGGAATAGTCCTTGTCGTCCGGCGCGCTGTCGGTGAAGTAGCTCGAGCCGCTCGCGTCAAAGCCGCGCATCAGTCCGTAGCGGATCGCGCCGACCGTGTCCGACTTCGCGCGGAAGGTCACGCGCCACACGTCGCCGATCTCCTCGTCGCTCCAGCCGTGATTGCTTCTGACATTGGTGGCGGAGTTGCTGTAAAGAATGTTGTTCTCGCCGAACAGTCCGGTAAAGCGGATTCTGTGGTAGTTTGCGTAAGGTGTGATACCGAAAGCCGTATTGCCGTTGTC
>CALAFS010000008.1 GCA_937892405.1 uncultured Clostridia bacterium | reverse complement strand
TATTGTTTCCTCCTGTTCTTGGTTGTGTGGTTACTCCCATTATAACACGAGGTTCCTTCTGTGTCATTACTTTTTTTATCTGTTGCACTTATATTGTAAACCTAAGATTAAGAATTATGAATTAAGAATTATATAATCAAGGCTTCTTTTCTCTCGTCGCAGGTTTATTTTACCCAAAAGAATGAAAAGTCAGAAAAGAGAAGTGTGCGATCGCCCATAGCCTCATTCTGAATTCTTCATTCTGAATTCTGAACTAAAAATTGATTCTTTTCTCTCGCCGAAGGCGAATTTCACATGCCTGTGTCTACTTTCACGCGCGAAGCGCATTTCACCCGACCACAGGTCGGATTTCGTTGCGTGTTGCAGGTGCAACTCGCCGTAGGGGTCGGCGCCCCCGACGACCCGCTACGCAAAGGCGGCGATTTGCGCCATCGGGAGGTATTGCATCATCGTTTAACCTGTAGGGGCGACCATCGGTCGCCCGCAAAACGCGGAGACAAAAATTGCGCGATTTTCAAAAGCCATTGCACTTTTTGATAACAATAATTTACATATTGTCGCTTTTTGCGTTTTGACATAGTAATCGACAAAGGATTGTTTTGCAAAACAGAAAAATCCACTATAAGCATTTCTTGTTTTCAAAAGGAGAAAACCATGTTATTTGAAACTTTCGGCAATCCCGAGAATCCTGCCGTTCTCTTCTTTCACGCAATGGGCGTGACGGGGGCGAGCAGCGAGCCGGTGGCAAAATATCTTGCCGATCGGTACTTCTGTATTCTTCCGACATCGACCGTCTACTGTGCGGGGCAGACCTACCGCGGCAAGGCGGACGAGGTCGGGCAGGTCACAGCATTTTTGCGGGAGAGAGGCGTTTCGCGACTTGCCCTTGTCGTCGCGTCCTCGATCGGCGCCGACCTCGCGATGGCATTTCTTGTGCAGTCGGACATTCCCTGTGAGTATGTCTACTTTGACGGCGGACAGTTCGCAAGGATCGGAAAGGCGACGCGCAGAATTCTGACGCCCTTTCTCTATTTCGCAATCAAAAGCGTCTATCGGACGGGCGGAAAGAGCTTAAAAAAGATTCTTTGGTGCGATGACGAGGCGATCAAGCCCTACTTCATCGCCGCAGGGCGCGCCCTGACCTATAAGAACCTTCGCCGTCAGCTGGCGGACAGCCTCGAGGACAAACCCTTTCCGTCGCTTCCCGACGAGCTTTTGCGGCATACCTTCTTCGCTTTCGGCAGTGCAGAAGATCATTATAAGTACCGCGACGTCGTGATGGCGGCGTATCCCGCGGGGCATTTTCCGGTGTTCCGCGGATATAATCACATGCAATATCAGATCCGCGATCCCGAGGGCTTTGCGAAGATGCTCACCTCCGTCATGACGGAAAATGCCCTCCCACCCCTCCCGATGTGCGAAGAGACGGAAGGCACAAAGGCGCCGTAAAGAGAATACCCCGTATAAAACCAAAAGAAAAAAGTGTGAAAAAGTTTGTTTTTCACACTTTTTTCTTTCCCGTCGGCATTGACAGACGGGTACGCGTGCGGTATAATAGGATCAACTGAATAGCGCGATCCGGTTCCGCCGTCGGCGGATCAGAGGGAAGTTCGGTGAAATTCCGTCGCAACCGTCATTACCGTAAAGAGAAGGAAACTTCCGAAGTCGGAATACTCACCGGGTCGCGAGAGGTGGGTGCTTTGCACAGCGTTTTTGGACAGGAAGAGCGTAGCCGTTTTTGTCGGGAATAGGGGGAGTCTGCCCTTTTTCCCGACGGGATCGCTACGCTTTTTCTCTGTTTTCTTGAGAAAAGGCGCTTTTTATTTGGAGGTCTTATGACGAACGGAAAATACGAAAAGGAAGACTGCCTGCGGCTTTTGACCGAAAAATATAAAGAATTGTTGGCGAAAGAAGAGAACCGCTATCCGAAACGCTCGGATTTTTCCGATCGTGAGGTCGTCGCGATCAAGGCGTTTTTCGGTCCTTGGCCGCGCGCCTTGGAAGCGGCGGGGATTAAATCTCCGCGTGCGGACGACCGCCTTGAAAAGAACAGAGAAAAGCGCGCGAGGGCAAAGCGCGCCCGAAACGCCGCAAAGCGCGAAGGTGCACGAAAGCTCTCGGACGAAGAGATCATCGGGATCGCGCTCGATACCGGCTTTTCCGGGGCGGGGGTCATCGGCACGGAGCATATCGTCTTCGACGCGGCGTTCCGTCCCTATTGTGAGGAGAATCTGTGCGGTCAGTACGGCGCCAATTATTCCTGCCCGCCCGACTGCGGCACGCCCGAGGAGATGAAGGCGCGCGTGCTCGCTTATAAGAAGGCGTTGGTGCTCTCCACCTCGTGGGAGATCTCCGACTTTTCCGACAGCGAGAAGATCCGCGGGATCCGCGCGTCGCACAATGCGGCGATGTTCCGCCTGATCGACAGACTCGGGGCGCTCGGATACCGCGGTCTGATGATCGGCGCGAGCGGCTGCATGCTCTGCCACCCCTGTAAACTCCCCGCGGGCGAGCCGTGTGCTTTTCCCGACCGCCGCTATTCCTGCCTTTCGGCATATTGCATTTATGTCAAAAAACTTGCCGAGGATTGCGGCATGACTTATGATTATCGTGACGGGATATTGCCGTTTTTCGGCGTATACCTGTTTTGATATACGGACGCGCCCCTTTGCGCGTCTGCCCCTTGTGCGGACTCAAAAAGTTGTAAGCTGAGTAGATGAAGGAATCCGGTACAAATCCGGGACAACTCCCATTTCCGTGTTTGACCCGCGGGTCATCAGTCGGAAACCTGTCCGCGACAATCGGAACACATCTTTTGGAGAGAAGCGTGTGTTCGGAAGGAGCCGCTCGCATTTGCGACAGCCCCTATTTTCCGGCACGCGCTTTTTTGCTTTTGCATTCGCCGGAGAAAATGAAAAGGAGGAACGATCCCGGAAAAACGATCCTGCGAACCACGAAAAACAAAAGATGAAAAACCAAAAGGAGTAAACCCATGAAAATGAAAAGAATCCTCAGCTTTCTCCTCGCACTGATCTGTGCGTTCTCTCTGTGCGTCGGCATGAGCGCCTGCGCCCCGACGGGAGATCCCGACACCTCCGTGACGGAGGCCGAGCTCGCCGCCGCGAAGACCGCGGCAAAAACGGCGCTCTCCGCCTATGCCGACCCGGAAAATTACCGTGAGGCAGAACGGACACAGCTTGCCTCTGCCGTCGCGGACGGTAACGCGGCAATTGATGCCGCGACCACAAAGGACGACATCGCCGCCGCTCTCGCAGGGGCAAAGGTGCTGATCGACGCGATCAAGACCGATGCCACTCTCACCGCGGAAGAACTCACCGCCGCAAAGACCGCGGCGAAGACGGCGCTTGAAGGGTATAAGAATGCCGCGGATTACCGCGACGCCGAAAAGGCGGAGCTTTCCGCTCTGATCGCCGAAGGAAAGCGCGCGATCGACGACGCGGCGGATATCGCCGCCGTGAGTGCGGCACTCGCCGACGCGAAGGCGAAGATCGACGCGGTCAAGACCGATGCTACCCTCACCGTGGAGGAGCTCGCCACCGCAAAAGACGCGGCAAAGCGTGAGCTTGACGCCTATGTGAACGCGGAGAACTACCGCGACGCCGAAAAGGCGGCACTCGCGACCTCTATCGAAAACGGTAAGACGGCAGTCGATGCCGCAGAAGACATCGCCGCCGTAAATGCGACACTTGCGGATGCAAAAGCGGCGATCGACGAAATCAAAACCGATGCCGAGCTGACGACAGAAGAGCTCGCCGCGGCGAAAACGAACGCGAAGAACGCGCTCTCGTCCTACGCGGACGCGGACGACTACCGCGACGCAGAGAAGGCGGAGCTCGCCGCCGCCATCGCCGAAGGGAACCGCAAGATTGACGCCGCAGAGAATGTATCCGATGTCAATACCGCGCTCGCGAACGCGAAGGCAGCGATCGACGGAATCAAAACCGGCGCCGAGCTGACGGCGGAAGAACTTGCCAAGGCAAAAGACGCGGCGAAGCGCGAGCTTGACGCGTATGTGAATGCGAACGACTACCGTGACGCAGAGAAGGCGGAACTCGCGACTGCGATTAAGAACGGGAAATCCGCGATCGACGCCGCGACCGATATCGCCGGTGTCAATGCGGCACTCGCGAGCGCAAAGACAAAGATCGACACTCTCGAGACCGATGCGGAGATTTCGGCAAAGGAGCCGACGATCCGCTCGAGCGTGGAAGACGGCGCGGAATACACAAGCGGAAAAATGACCGCCGATGTGTGGGCAAAGAGCGCCGCCGGCGATAAGCTCGCTGACAGCAAGGTGACCGTCACCGTCAACGGAGAGGCGGCATCGGTCAACTGGTCGGACAGTGAAAAAACCAGTTATAACCTCGTCTTTGAGGAAGGGGAAAACATCGTCGAGATCACGGCGACCGACGGAAAGTATACGAAGACCGTTACCTATACCGTCACCTATGATCCCACGAAACCGACGGTGATTACGGTCTGCGTCGAAGGCTTTACGCTCGGTATCGGCTACATCGTTGAGCCGTACAAGCTGGTTCTTGACGATATGGTGCTTTCCGAAATGGCGAGCCGTTACGGCTATGACGACGCCGCCGCGATGAAAGAAGCGATGACGGCGGCGTATGTTCTCGATTATGTTCTGACGGAAAACGGACTGGAAATGACCCATCAGGGCGGACTTTCGAGCGGAAGCAGCTTCTATATGCAATATATTTCCGGCATAGATACCTCCGCCATCGCGGTGCCCGAAAATCTTCAGGCGAAGCTGGAAGAGAACGGCTTTACCGTGGATCCCGAACCCGGTGAAGAGGGAACCCTCGGTGAGTTTGATATCACGTACGGCTCCGGCTGGATGTATTCGGTGAACGGCGTCTTCCCGAATGTCGGTTTCTGCGACTATGTGCCACAGGACGGCGATGTCATGAGAGTGCAGTTCACCGTTGCATACGGCGCGGAGTTCGGCAGCTCCATGTGGGGTCCTTCCGATCCGTGGTTTGAGGTCGTGAGCAGAGAAGAGCTCACTTCCGTGATCGCGGACGCCATCGCCGCGAGAATCGATGTGAGCGCGGCAGAAGAAATTATCGCCGCATTTGGTGTGACGCAGGAAGAGCTCGATGATGTGATGTACGCTCTGAAGGCAGAGCTCGGACAGGAATGAAAAAAACAGTTGTTTGCATTTTTCTCTTGATTTCGCTCACGGCGGGACTTTTTCCTGCCGTGAGCGTCTCTGCAACGGAGAATCCCTCCGTCGAGGAGGTCATGGAAGGGATCCTCGCGTGGAAACGGAGCGATGTCGGCGCGGGGGAGGGCGAGAGCCTCTTCACCGACCGCTTTCTCGCTCTCGCCGGCACCACCCCGGGCGACTGGTACCCTCTCGGCATGGGACGGTACGGGACGGAAGAGAATTACAGCGCGTATCTCGCCGTGATCGGGGAGAAGGTCATCGAGCGCTACCGCACCCCGCAAAAGCTCGATAAAGTCAAAGCGACCGAATGGCACAGAATTGCCCTCGCGGTGCGCGCGGCGGGCGGCGATCCGCGGCACATGGGTGAGAACGGTGAGATTGATCTCATCGCTGACGGCACCTATAACCGCGGACTCACCGTTTCCCCCGGCAGACAGGGGATCAACGGCTGGATTTTCGGATTGATCGCGCTTGACAGCGGGCGCTACGAGGTGCCCGAGGGCGCCGCGAATACGAGAGAAGATTTCATTGCCGAGATCCTGCGCACCCAGCGGGAGGACGGCGGCTTTGCCCTCTCGGGGAAGACGAGCGATGTCGACATCACCGCGATGGCGGTGCAGGCGCTTGCGCCCTATTACAACTCCGAGAGAGTCTTCCGCTATACCTCCTCCGTCCGAAAAGACGGAGATGGGGCGTATCTTTCCTTTGAAAAGAAGGTCAGAGAGGTCATCGACGAGAGTCTTGCGTGGCTCTCCTCCGTCCAGTGCGCGGACGGTGACTTCGAGAGTTGGGGGACGCGGAACGCGGAGAGCACCGCACAGGTGATCGTCGCGCTCTCTGCCCTCGGCATCGACGCATTGCACGATTCCCGCTTTATCAAGGGAGGGAACACGCTCCTTGACGGGATTCTGAAATACCGGTTGCCAAACGGCGGATTCGTCCACTCCTACACCTACGACCCCGACAATCCGACCTCCCTGCCCGATAAAGCCAATACCATGGCAGGCGAGCAGGTGCTCTATTCTCTCGCCGCGCTCTTTCGCTGTCGGAAGGGAATGCGCACCCTCTACGATATGCGGGAGGAATTCTCGGCGCTCGAGCGGCTGAAGCTCGATGCCGCCATCGCAAAGATCAATCTTCTGAACGAAGATTCGGCGAAGGCGGATGCGGAGGACGCCGTCGCGTCCTACCTCGATATTCCCGCTCTTGACCGCTGTTATGTAAACAATTATGTGAAGCTTCTTGCATATTCTGAGAAATTCGGCATTGATCTTCCCGAAGAAGAGCCGGTCTATAACGGCAGTGGCGGCGAGGATCGCCCGCTTCTGTATTTCTCCGAATCGAACAAAAAGACCGCCGACGCTCTCCCGTCCGTCGACGCGCTGACGACCGAATATTATGCGACCGTCACGACGCTCCGCTACCTGCTTGCGAACTGCGAGGACTTCGAGGAAAAGGACGCGTATGTCGAAAGAATCGACAGGGCATATGCCCGGATCACGGAGATCCGCGGGGAGATCGAAGCCTTGCAGGCGGACATCAAAGAACAGCTCTATCCCTTCGAGCGCATCTCCCTTTCGGACAGAGGGGCGGTGCATGCACTGTACGACCGCTATATGGCGCTCTCCGAATACGACAGGGGACAGCTCACCGCCTCCGATGCGGAGGGACTCATCAAATGCAAGACACAGGTCGATACCCTCTATCTCGCGCTCCTGATCGGCGGCATCTCGCTTGTCATTGCCGCGGGGGTCACGGCGGTTGTGATTTTGCGGATCAGAAAACGCAGAAAGGCACGGGCAGAGAAGAAAATGCCCGAAAGTGAAGAATGAAAAAGGATCTTCTGGCGCTTGCCGCCGTGGTGCTGATCCTTGTCTTCGTTTTTTCGGGGACAAAGATTCAGTCGGTCGACGAGTACTATCTGACGCATATCGACGATATTCGGGAAGACAGCGAGACTGTCTTCCTCACGATCCGCTGCGACACGGTGTTTGACCGATGGGACGACCTCGACCCCGCGCTGAAAGAGGAGAAGTATATCCCCGCGGACGGCATGATCCTCTCCCGCACGGAATATGTCCTGCGGGCGGGTGACACCGTCTATGATATCCTCGACCGTGCGGTGCGCTATAACAAGATCCAAATGGAATGTATCTATTCGGCAAATTACGCGAGCGTGTATGTACAGGGGATCCATCATCTCTACGAGTTTGACTGCGGGGAGCTCTCGGGCTGGATGTATATGGTGAACGGTGTCTTTCCGAATTACGGCTGCTCAAAATACAATCTTTCCGACGGCGACGAGATCGTCTGGTGCTACACCTGCGACCTCGGACGGGATGTCGGGTGTGAATGGCAGGTGGGATCATGAGATACTTTGACCGCCTGCACCCGATTTCCGCCTTCTGCTACTTTCTGATGATGCTCCTTGTCGCGATGCTCACGATGCACCCCGTGATCGTCACGGTGTGCTATCTTTCCTCCGTGACCTTCCTCGGTATGCTGATCGGGGGGCGAAAGCTCTTATCGAGCCTTGCGTACAGCGTCCCTCTGGTGCTCATGCTCGCCGTGACAAACCCGATGTTTGTCCACCGCGGAGAGACGATCCTCTTCTTTCTGAACGACAATCCCGTGACGCGGGAGGCGATCGTCTACGGCGTCTTCGCTTCGATGATGCTGATGTCGGTGTTCTACCTCTGCCGCTGTTACAGCGAGATCATGACGGCGGATAAATTCATTTACCTCTTCGGCAGAGCGATACCGAAGCTCTCGCTCGTGCTCTCGATGATCCTCGCCTTTTTGCCGAAGATGAAGCGGAAATTCCGCGAGATCGACGAGGCACAGCGTGCCCTCGGCATTTATGCGACCGAAAGCTATGTCGACAGGATCAGAAGCCGCATGCGCGTGCTCTCCATTCTCTTGACGAACAGTTTCGAGACTTCGGTCGAGACGGCGGACAGCATGCGGGCGAGGGGCTACGGTCTTCGCGGGCGGACAAGCTATGCGATCTACCGCTTCACCCCCTCCGACGCGATGTATCTTCTCTTCACCCTTGCGGCGGGCGGGGCGCTTTTCGCACTGATTCTTTCGGGCGGCGCGGATTTTTCTTACTATCCCGCATTGACGCCCCTTACATGGTCGCCGCGCGACGCGGCGCTCACTCTTCTGCTCGTCACTCTTGCCGGCTCGTCCGTCTTTATGGAGGTCAAAGAAACTGTCCTATGGCATTACTTGAGATCAGGAATCTGAATTTTACTTATAGCGGAAAAGAAGAACCCGCCCTCAAAGATATCAGCCTGTCGGTGGAGAGCGGGGACTTCGTTCTGCTCTGCGGAGAGTCCGGGTGCGGGAAGACCACCCTTCTGAAACTTCTCAAGCCCGAGCTTCGCCCCGCGGGCAGGTGCGAGGGAGAGATCCTTTTTCTCGACACGCCGACGGATAAGCTCGACGCGCGCACCTCGGTCACGGAGATCGGCTATGTCATGCAGAACCCCGAGAATCAGACCGTGACCGACAAGGTGTGGCACGAGCTCGCCTTCGGACTCGAGAGCCTCGGGGAGAGCACCCCGGTGATCCGCCGTAAGGTCGCGGAGATCTGCGGCTTTTTCGGCATCGGGGACTGGTATCATAAGAAGACTTCGGAGCTTTCGGGCGGGCAGAAGCAACTGCTTGCCCTCGCCTCGGTGATGGTGATGAACCCCCGCGTCCTGATCCTCGACGAGCCGACGGCACAGCTCGATCCGATCGCCGCCGCTTCCTTTCTCGCCTCTCTCCGCAAGATCAACGAAGAGCTCGGCATCACGGTCATCATCGCAGAGCACCGCCTTGAGGAGGTCTTCCCGATGGCGAACCGCGTCCTCCTGATGGATCGGGCGAAGGTCTGCCTTTATGATACCCCGCGCAGAGTCGGCGCGCTTCTTTCGGGGGGCACCGTCCCGCATAAGCTCGCGGTCGGTATGCCCGCGGCGGTCAGACTGTTTGCCGCCCTCGGAGAGAGCGGGGAAAGCCCCCTCACCGTCAGGGAGGGAAAGCAGTATATCGCGACGCACTTTTACGATACCGAAAAGCGGTGTGAGCTTCCCGAAAAGCCGGCGGAAGAGCGCGAGGTCGCGATCGGGATCGCGGGCGGCTATTTCCGCTACGAGCGGGAGACGCCCGATGTCCTTTCGGGACTGGATCTTGAAATTTACAAAAACGAGATTCTCTGTATCCTCGGCGCCAACGGCGCGGGGAAGACCACCCTTTTGCGCGTCCTTTCGGGCGTGCGGCGGCTCTATAAAGGGAAATACCGCCTTTGGGGAAAGAAGATCAAGGAATACAATACCAACACCCTCTACCGCGGGAACATCGCCTGCCTGCCGCAGAACCCGCAGAATCTCTTTGTGAAAAACACGGTGTACGACGACCTCCTCGAGGTCACGAAGCTCTTCGGTATCCCGAAGGGGGAGAGGGAGGAGAAAATCGGGCGCCTTGCCGACCGCCTCGGGATCACGCCCCTCTTCGGCGCTCACCCCTACGATCTCTCGGGCGGGGAACAGCAGAAGGCGGCGCTTTTGAAGCTCCTCCTCATGGACCCGAAGATCCTCCTGCTCGACGAGCCGACAAAGGGGCTTGACCCCGCGTCGAAGGTGACCTTTGCCGCGATCCTTGCGGATCTGAAAAAGGAAGGGAAGACGATCGTCCTCGTGACGCACGATGTCGAGTTCGCCGCGGAATACGCGGACAGATGTGCGATGTTCTTCGACGGGCAGATCGTTTCGGTCGCCGACCGCGTGGACTTCTTCTCCGAGAACCGTTATTACACGACGGCGGCGGCGCGCATGACCCGCCCGATGTTTGAGAATGCGGTGACGGTGGAAATGGCAGTGAAGCTCTGCCTCGAAAACGGGAGACGCCCATGACGGAAAACAAAAAGAAAATCATAAAAATCATAACAATTCTTTGCGTTTTATTTATTTTAATTCCCTTTGTAATCTGGTTCGGTGTGAAAATCTTTGAGGACAGAAAATACAATCTGGTCTCCGTTATCATCGCCGCGCTCTCCTGCGTCCCCTTTTTCGTCCGTTTCGAGAGAGGGAAGAGCGGCGCGAGGGAGATGGTCGTGATTTCGGTGATGACGGCGTTCTCCGTCCTCGGACGGCTGGTCTTCGCCCCGATCCCGGGGTTTAAGCCCGTGACCGCCATGACCGTCATCTCGGGGATTGCCCTCGGCGGGGAGGCGGGCTTCATCGTCGGGGGCATGAGCGCCCTCGTCTCGAATATTTTCTTCGGGCAGGGACCGTGGACGCCCTTTCAGATGTTCGTATGGGGACTTCTCGGCTTTCTCTCGGGCGTCGTCTTTCGGAAGACCTGCCGACCGAACCGTCTCGTCCTCTCCCTTTTCGGCGTGCTCGGCGGCGTCCTGTATTCGCTTCTGATGGATATCTGGACGACCCTTTCCTTTGACGGCACCTTTCTTCTCTCCCGCTATCTTGCGAATGTCGCGGCGTCCCTGCCTTTCATGGCGGTCTACGCCGTGTCGAATGTGATTTTTCTTCTTTTGCTCGCCCGCCCCTTTCTCGAAAAGCTCGGAAGGATCAAAACAAAATACGGGATCTTCCGGACGGAAGACTCCGAGAACTGAAAACACCCCGCGGAAAAGCCTTCGCTTTCCCGCGGGGGTGTTTTTATCCTGCGGCTTCTCTTGCTGTCGGGCGCCGTCAGGGCTTTTTGTTTTCCTTTTTGATCTGATACATCATCTCGTCCGCGTTCTTTAACATTTCCGCGATCCGCAGATTGCGGCTGTCATAGCGCGCGTAGCCGATGGAGACACCGGGGAACTTTCCGTCCGCCGCCTGCCTTGTCCGCACCTTGCGTTCCATGGCGGCATTGAATTCTTTCACGCGGTCGGTGTTCTTTTTCAGAATGACACAGAACTCGTCGCCGCCGTAGCGGTAGCAGGTGCCCGACCGCCCGTAGACCGAGCGGAGCATCTCCGCGATCTCCTTGAGATAATAGTCTCCCGCCGCGTGTCCGAAGGTGTCGTTGAGTCCCTTGAAGTCGTTGATGTCCATCAGGAGAAAGACGGCGGGCGGGGTGACCTTTTCGAGGTCTTTTTCAAAACATCGGCGGTTGAGAAGATAGGTCAGTCCGTCGAGCTGTAATATGATTTTACAGCGGTGATTGTAGAGAAAATAATTGCATACCGCGACGCACAGGTAGTCCACGCGCACATCGGAATATACCATCTGAATCCCCACACCGAGGATCAGAAGCGCGAGGATCGCGCTTAAAACAAGGGAAGGTCTGAGGTAGTGGCGCAGCTCCGAGCGCACCATGCTCACGACACAGAAGATGACAGAAAGGGAGAAGATCAGAATATAAAGAGGATACAGAGGACCGCGGTGATAGATGTTGTCCTCTCCGATAGAGATCACAAGACCGAAGGGCAGGGCGATCGTCTCGAAGAGCATGTGACAGACAGAGAGCACGGCGATGAGCCGCGGACGCCTGATCTTACTGTAACTCGCCGTCGCCATGACGCCGATCAGGGGTGCGATGCAGAATTCGAGGAGCTTTGCCGCCTTGTGTACGGGAATCAGCGTGAGGGCGGCGCCGTTTGTCATGACGCTCACCCATTCAAAGAAGGCGGAGAGCGCGATCAGAATACAGGTGATCGTGCTGTTTCGCTTCATGTGGGCGCCGATGACGCGGTTGGACTGAATGTCGATCACCGCGACCGCTAACATCGCGGCGGTAATCAGCACCACGGCAGTATACAGATCCACGGTTTTCTCCTTTTCTTTTCCATGACGGCGGGCGTGTGCCTGCCTTGAAGCCTCGGGATCGGCATGACCGATCCTTTATTTTAATTATAACACACAGACGCGGCAAGTCAATACCTCGCCGCCGATTTTTTCTGTGCGGCAGCGGGGCGGTTTACAAAAAACTTACTTTCGCCTTACAAGGGGCAGATAGCGTGTCCTTTTGAAATCGCGTATACTTGATGTATCCTCCGAAAAGGGAGAAGCGAATGGAAATCCGACTGACAGAGATAGAAAAAAGTTTTGACAAAAAGCAGGTGATCCGCCCGACGACCATGACCGTCGAGGACGGCAGTTTTACCACCCTGCTCGGTCCCTCCGGATGCGGGAAGACCACACTGCTGCGCATGATTGCGGGGCTGGAGACACCCGACGGCGGGGAAATATGGCTCGACGACACCTGCGTCTTTTCCAAAGCGCGCGGGATCAACCTCCCGCCCGAAAAGCGGAATCTCGGCTTCGTCTTTCAGGACTTTGCCCTGTGGCCGCATATGACGGTTTTTGAAAATGTCGCCTTCGGTCTGCGTGCGAGAAAGGATACCGCGAACCTCGGCGAGCGCGTGCGTGCGGCACTCCGTACCGTACATCTCGAAGAGCTGGAAAAACGGTATCCCCATCAGCTCTCGGGCGGTCAGCAGCAGCGCGTCGCCTTTGCCCGTGCGATTGCCGTGCGCCCCGGCTGTATCCTCTTTGACGAGCCGCTCTCCGCATTGGACGCACTCCTCAGAGAAGAGATGCGGCATGAGCTGACCGAGCTGACCTCCTCCCTCGGTATCACCTCCGTCTTCGTGACGCACGATCAGATCGAGGCGATGAGCATGAGCGATCGGATCGCCGTGCTGAACGGCGGTATCGTGGAACAGTACGACACACCGGAAAATGTGTATCACCACCCTGCCTCGCCCTTTGTCGCCCGCTTTGTCGGGAAGTCGAACTGGCTCGGAGAGGCACGCCTCTTCCGTCCCGAGGCGGCATCCGGTGCGCCGACGGCGGGAGCACTGCATTACGAGCTTCCCGTCCGCGGGGTACAGTATCTCGGCGACTCCTATGAGGTGACCCTCTCTTATCACGATGGCATATGGACTCTCCGCTCGGGGAAAAAAGCAGAGCCGGGCGAGATCATGTCCGTATACATAGACCCCAAAAAAATCATAGAATTTCAAAAAGAAAAAGAGGTAGTATCCGTATGAAAAAGCGTATTTTGTCCCTCCTTCTTGCCGTGTGCCTGTGCTTCGGTCTTGCGTCCTGCGGCAATCAGACACCTGAGAACCCGGATAACGGTAACGGCGGCGACGGCACGGGGCTCTCGGGAAAGGTCACCGTCTATATGCCGAGCCCCGCGGGACTTGCCGATAAGCTCGCCGAAGCCTTCACAAAAAAGACCGGCGTGACGGTCGAGCAGTTCCAGGGCACGACCGGTGAGATTCTCGCCCGTCTCGAAGCCGAGCAGGCGAACCCCATTGCCGATGTCGTAATACTCGCGTCCTGGTCGGACGGTCTTTCCATGAAAGAGAGCGGCAAGCTCGAAAGCTACACTCCCGCGAACGCGGACAAGATCAACGCCGGCTGGATCGACAGCGACAACACGCTCTTCGGTTACAGTGCGTCGGCGGTCGGTGTCATCTACAACACCACCGTGATCTCCGATCTGAATGCCGACTGGGCAGAGCTTGCCGGTGCGGCATACAAAGACATGATCGCCATTCCCGACCCCGAAAAGTCGGGTGCCTGCAAGGACTTCCTCGCAGGATTTGTCACCGGCACGACGAACGGAAAGTCGATTCTTCAGAGCTGGGCGGACAACGGTCTGACCGTCCCCGGTGCGAACAAGGCGGCGCTGGAAGCCGTCACCACCGGAGAGAAGGGAATCCTGATCGCCGGCGTCGACTATAACGCGTATTCTTCGATGAAGAAGGGCGAGCCGCTGAAGATCTACTATCCCGCCTCCGGCACGGTGGTCAACCCCCGTCCCGCCATGATTCTCAAGACTGCGCCGAACAAGGAAAATGCGAAAGCGTTTGTGGACTTCCTCTTCAGCGACGAGGCACAGAAGTTGGTGGCTGACGCCTACCTTCTCCCGGGTCGCACCGATGTGCTCTGCGAGAACCGCACGAACCTCGCCGATA
>CALAFS010000007.1 GCA_937892405.1 uncultured Clostridia bacterium | reverse complement strand
TGCTTGTGCTTCTCACCGGACTGATCCTCTGCCCTCTGGTTACGGTATTCGCCAAGGCGGTCATCGTAGATGGCCGCCTTGACCTGTATCGTGCATGGGAGATGATCGCAAGTCCCGAGAATGTCGAGACGATTACAAACTCTCTTCTGCTTGGTGTCTCTGTTGTGCTCTTCTCGACGGTGATCGCTCTGCCGACCGCCTATCTTCTTGCCCGCACACAGCTCTCAAAGTACACTTTTCTTGACATTATCTTTATGATTCCTTTCATGACGCCGCCGTACATCGCGTCGATGGGGTGGATTCAGTTTATGCAGAAGAGGGGGCTTTTTCAACAGCTTTTCCCCGCGACGGGGTCGTGGTCGGAGGGGTTCTTCTCCTTTGGCGGTCTTGTCCTTGTGATGAGCCTGCATGTGTTCCCCTTCCTGATGACGATGCTGAAGAACGCCATGCTGAATATTCCCGCCAGCCTCGAGGAGAGCGGCGCGGTGTTCGGCGCGGGCTTTTTCCGACGCCTTCGGAAGATCTTCGCTCCTTTGCTCACCGGCAACTATGCGATCGGCGCTCTGCTCGTCTTTGTCAAGACGCTGTCGGAATACGGTACGCCCTACACGCTCGGACGGCGGATCGGTTTCTATGTATTCACGACGGACATTCACCGCTATTCCACCACGGCGCCCATCGACTTCGGGCGCTCGGCGAGCCTCTCCTCCGTCCTGATCTGCGTGTGCATGGCGATGTGGCTGATTCAGAATTATATCACGAACAAGACCGGTTACCGCCTCGTCGGAGGGAAGGGGAGCCGCCCCGCGCGGACGCACCTTTCCGTCCTCGGCCGGATTCTCGCATGGGGGTGGGTGGCGCTCGTCATTCTGATTGCGATCGGCGTCCCCTATTTTTCCATCATTTCCACCTCCTTGATCAAACTCCGCGGCTACGGTCTCGCGCCGGGGAATTTCACGCTGGATCACTATAAAGAACTTTTCGGCACACCGAAGGCACTTGCCGCCATCGGAAAGAGCCTTTTCCTCGCGGTCACCTCGGCGACGATCTGCTCCGTGATCGGCACGGCGGTCGTGATCGCCGTGCGCAAGTCGAAGGGCTTTTTCAAGAAGGCGCTGGAGGGCGTCAGTCTGCTTCCCGAGATGTTGCCCGGCATCGTGCTTGTCATCGGCATCATGCTGTTCTGGAACGCGATTTACAAAGTCATTCCTCTCTACAACACCCTCGGCATCATGGTGCTTGCCTATGTGGTGCTCTATCTCCCCTATACGGTGCAGTATGTGACCTCCGCCTTTTCGCAGATCGGCGGAAGCCTTCTTGAGGCGGGGCGCACCTTCGGTGGCACGCCCGGCTATGTGTTCCGCCGCGTGACCCTGCCGATGATCTCGCGCGGTATTTTTGCGGGGTGGATGATGATCTTTATCATCGCCTTTCGCGAGCTTGTGACCGCGAGCCTGATCGCCCCGCCGAACACTCTCGTCGTATCCACTTACATCAACCGCGAGTTCGAGCAGGGGAGTGTCTCTCTCGGCATGGCGATGGCGGTGCTCTGCGTATTGATTACTACCACGGCACTGCTGGTGTTCAACGGGTTGACAAACAGGCATAAACAGCGCGCCTGACATTTTGTCCGCGCCCTGTGTGTCTGCACGGGCGTTTCGGAAAACGGGAGTTTCCCGCCTTCCTTCACACCATTCGGACGGAGCCGCCACCCGGCGGCGGAAAGAAAGATTTTATGAAACTTTGGATTGCGGGCGGCGTCGGAGAGCACGGACGCAACTGCTTTTTGGTACGGGGCGAGGGGCTCTCGTTCCTTGTCGACTGCGGCAGGATGGCGGACACGCCGGAGGATCCCTATCCCCGCCTTCGCCCGGAGGAGATCCGCGGGATCGACAGCGTGTTTCTGACACATTCGCACGCCGACCATACGGGGGCGCTCCCGTGGCTTTCGGAAAACGGTTTTTCCGGCACCGTGATCGCGGCGGAGGAGACCTTCCGCGAGCTTCCTTTTGCGGTGAAAAACGCGCTTCCCCTCGAGACGCTCTGTCCCGGGGGAGAAGGAAATCTGCACGGCATGTCGGTGCGCTTCGGACGGAGCGGACATTGCGCCGGCAGTGTGTGGTATCGCTTTGCCGCGGGGGGACATTCGGTTTTTTTCTCCGGTGATTACACCGAGGACACGCTCGTCTACACCTGCGATCCGATCCGTGGCGAGCGTGCGGATCTCGCAGTTCTTGACTGTGCGTACGGTCGGGATGTGACGCCTTATACCGTGGCATGCGGCAGGCTCGTCGGGGAGACGGAGCGCCTGCTGTCGGAGCAGGGACTCGTCCTCTTTCCCGTGCCGAAATACGGGCGCGGGCTTGAGATATGGAAGCTCTTTTCCGAGCGACTCGCGGATGTCCCGTATTATTCGGACGATCTCTTCCTCCGGAACCTCGCCGCCGCCCGCACGGGCGGCTTCTGGTATCGCCCGACGGAGATCTCGGAGAT
>CALAFS010000006.1 GCA_937892405.1 uncultured Clostridia bacterium | reverse complement strand
GCCGCTCCCGTCGCCCATGATACCGTGTCCTCCCGTGGTGCCGCCGCGGGAGGCATAGAGAAGCTCTTCCCCGTTATAGAGGGCAAGGTAGACATAGCGGTTTTTGCGCGCCCAGTCGGAGATCCTATTCGCTTCGGCGGCGGTCACGGCGTTGTCCGTGACATATTTTTGCAGGTCGGAAAGATAGGCGTCTTCCCTCTCCCGCTTTTTCGCCGGGCTGACATAGTAGGTATTGACAAAGGAGATGATCGAGACTCTGACGATCAGGTAGGAGGTGCCGCCGACAAGTGCGGCGAGGAGAATGAACAGAAGCAGTTTTGTTCTCAGGGAATATGCCTTTTCGTGAAGAAAGGAAAACAGCCTTTTTGTCTTCCCTTTTCTTTTTCTCTCAGTCAATCTGATACCCCTTTCCCCACACGGTGCGAATGAGCTTCGGCGAGGAGGGATTGTCCTCGAGCTTACGCCGCAGGTTCAGAATGTGGACGGTAACGGTATTGTTCGAGGACGGCAGAGGCATCGCCTCCCACACCGCCTCATACATCTCCGCGGCGTCGATCGCGCGCCCGCGGTTCTTCGCAAGGTAGATGAGGACATCCATTTCTTTGTCTCGGATATCCACGACCTCCCCCCGCTTTGTCACCTCGCGGTGGACAGGGTCAAGCTCGACGCCGCCGGCGAGGTGCAGAAGGTTCGGGTCGGCGTTGTCGCTCTTCGTCCCGTAGTTGGTATAGCGGCGGATCAGGGCATCTGCCTTACGGATCAGCTCGGCGGAGGAAAAAGGCTTGACAAGGTAGTCGTCCCCGCCCTTCATATAGGCGCTCTCTTTATCGCGCTCGAGCGACTTTGCGGTGAGGAAGAGGACGGGGAGGGTGGAAAACTTGCGGATCTCCTCCACGGCGCGAAGCCCCGACATCTTCGGCATCATGATGTCCATAATGACAAGGTCGATGCCGCGGTCGGCACGCACCGCCTCCACGGCGGCGGTGCCGTCGGGTGCCTCCAGCACTTCATACCCTTTGTTTTCAAGAAGCAGACGGACGACGGTGCGGATCTCTTTTTCGTCGTCGGCAATCAGAATTTTCATATTATTATCTCCTCTCCGGGAAGGGATTTCTTTTATCATAGCAGAGAAATACAGGGGGGGTAACAGTGAAAAATGTAAATATTTCCTGACTTTTTCGTTATTTTTTGCGGAGTTGCCAGAAGGCGACGGCGCTCGCCGCCGCAACATTCAGAGAGTCGACACCGTGCTGCATCGGGATTCTGACCGTATAATCGCATTTTGCGATCGTACGGTGGGAGAGCCCGTCCCCCTCGGTGCCGAGAAGGATCGCGAGGCGTTCTTCCCCGTTCAGGGCGGGGTCGTCGAGAGAAACGGAGTCATCGGACAATGCCATCGCCGCGGTGGAAAAACCGAGATCATGCAATATATCAATGCCGTGCTCTGCCCACGCCTCGGGCGTCGGGGCGATATACCCCCACGGCACCTGAAGCACCGTGCCCATGCTCACCCGCACCGCCCGTCGGCAGAGAGGATCGCAACAAGTCGGCGTCAAAAGGACGGCGTCCATACCGAGCCCCGCCGCCGAACGGAAGATCGCGCCGATGTTCGTCGAATCGACCACGCCCTCGAGCACCGCGATCCGCGAAGCGCCGCGGCAGAGGTCTTCAACCTCGCGGGGCGCGGGACGGCGCATCTCGGCGAGGACACCCCGCGTCAGGGGGAAGCCGGTCATCTTCTCGAGAAGATCGTGTTCTGCGGTATAGACGGGAAGCCCCGGATTTTTCTCCTCTGCGAGGGCGATGACACGCTCGGCGCTCTCGTTGATCAGGCGGCGCTCGGTCAGAAGGGAGAGGGGCATACACCCCGCCCCGATGGCAACCTCGATGACCGTCGGGCTCTCGGCAATGAAAATCCCCTTTTCGGGTTCGAGACGGCGCCTTTGCTGTGCGCCCGTCAGGCGGACATAGGCGTCAAGCGCGGGGTCGGAAAAATCCGTGATTTCAATATAGCGTGGCATAGGCTCCTCACAGGCAGGATCGAAGATCATATCTCTCCTCATTATTCTTATCTTCTATTATAACACGCCTTCCCTGCCTTGTCAACCGATGACAGCAAAGCCGGTCGCGGTTTCTCGGAAGAAGCGCCGACGCTTTTTATTATCGGAAAATTCTCGTTTTCCCTTGACTTTTCCCTTGATTTTCGGTATACTTTTCTTGGATTTTACAAACAAAGGAGACTCTTCATGTTTTTTAAGACTTCGGGAAACGGGGTGCTGACCGAACTTGCCTTCGCGGGGCTTTCTGTCCCGGTTTATGCCGAGGAGGCGACGCCTCTTTATGCCGAGACGGACGGCTGTCGCAGTATCGTTTCCCTTCGTTCCGTCGGAGAAAACGCATTTGTCGGTGCCTATCGCGGCATGAAGGTTTCGCTCGCCTATCGGGCGGTGGGTGAACGGCTCGACATAGAGATCTCGATCGAAAATAAAACCGATCGCCCCTTCTCTCCCGACATCTTCGCTCTGAAGCTCTTCCCCGACACCTATATGGCGTCCTATCCCGCGTGGAACCGTCAGTTTTTCCCGACCTTTCTGCGGTGTGAGGCGACGCATTTTTACGGATATTTCATGACGCCCGAGGGGCGCATGCTCGGTATGGGGTGCTCCGAGGCGATCCCCGCCTACAAATACAATTTCAACTATCACACGGAGGGATACGGACACCGCATCTATCAGGCGGAGCTGCATCTTCTGCACGGCGGTGCACTCCCTGCGCGCTATCCGAAGATCGCGGCGATCGCACCCGGTGAGGTGCTTTCCCGCACGATCTCCTTTTTCCCTGTGGAGAGCCTCGACACCTTTGAAAAAGAGGTGTCGGACAAGCTGGGCATTCCCGTTCTGCGCGCGGAGCGCTACACGGTCGCCCCGGGTGAGGAGCTGTCCGTCGATGTCTTCGGCAAAGATGTATGCGTGAGCGTCCTTTCCCCGGACGGCGCCGTCACGGAGGGCAAACATATCGGAGCCTGCGCGCGTGGAGAGTATCTCTTCCGTGCAAAAGATACGGCGGGACATGTGGCAGAGCTTCGCGCTCTGTGCCGCAGATCGTGGGAAGAGACCCTCGACATGGCGCGCACGGCGGCATACATGGCACCGCAGAAGGCGACGACGCACATTGAGAGCTACTACGGCTTTTTCAGCGCGTTCCTCGCCGCAAAATACAGAAAGAATCCGACCCTCGACGCCGAAATGCGGGAGCACGCGAAGGAAATTCTGCCGCTGATGTTCGACTTTACGGCGGGGCGTCCGAAGGTGATCCCGAAGCGGGTGCAGAACCTCGCGGGCGTTCTCTCCATTCTCGCCGACCTTTACGAAGCCGATCCGGACGAGAACGCGTTCGCCCTCACATGGGGACTTCCGCTCGCGGACTATCTTGTCTCGATTCAGGCGGAGGACGGCTCTTACCGCTCGCTCGGGACACACTACACCTGCGTGATTTATATTGCGAAATCCCTGCTCGAGTTCTCCGAGGCGGAGCGCGCGGCGGGGTACACGGCGGACGCGGAGCGCCATTATGAAAGTGTGCGGCGGGCGATCGACGACCTTGTGCTTCATCTTGAAAAGATCGGCACGGAGGGCGAGCACACGCTGGAAGACGGCATGATCTCCTGCTCCGCACTTCAGATCGGGGCGTTTGCTTTGACGCTCCCCAAAGAGGAGCGTGCGCCCTATATCCGCGCGGCAGAGCACATGCTGAACGCGCACACCTGTCTCGAAGGGCGGAAGGTGCCCGACTACCGCATGAATTCCTGCACTCTCCGCTTCTGGGAGGCGCAGTACGATGTCATGGTGATGGCAAACTTCATGAACAGTCCGCACGGCTGGACGGCATGGACGGCGTACGCCACCTATTATCTCTATCTTCTGACGGGCAAGCGCAACTACCTTGTGCGCACGGTGAACACGCTCGGCGCGTGCACCTCGCTGATGCACGACGACGGCACGCTGTCGTGGGCATTCTGCGCCGACCCGACGATCCGCGCGGAGGTGCTCGTCCCCGACACGACGCGTCCGATCGTCGACGCTTACCGCCATGTGCCGAAAACGCCTGCCTACCGCGGAAAATTCGAGGTGCAGACCTTCGGTGAGTGCTATATTCCCATGATCTCCTACTGGTACCGAACGGGCAAAGACGCCCCCGTCACGGGCGGCTACGCGACCTGCCCTCTCTTCACCGACAAGGAAACGATCGTCACCGACATTCAGGGAGGCGCCGGGGACAACGATGTGCACGAGATCTTCAAGTGCATGGAAGAGACGGTGCTCGGCAAGGTCTTCCTGCTCGAACGGGAGGACGGCGGGATCGAAGCCTTCGGTGCGCAGGTAGAAGAAAAGGACGGCGTCTTTGTCGTCACCCTGCCCGAGGAGACGAGAGAGTTACATATCAATTTCACCTCGGAGCACACCATTATCATAGGCGGCGAGGCGAAGACCTATCCCGCGATGTGCGACTTTGTGAAAGTGTAAGCCGCAGACTCCGAAAACACCCGATACTTCTCTCACTTATTGTGAGCCTATGCAAAAAATCAGTTGGTTAGTGACACTAACCAACTGATTTTTTCAGATAGCGGTTTCTCGTAAAAGCGGGACAGAGAAACCCGTCTTCACACGCGGAAATGTCAAAGGAGCCGCCGCGCCGGTGTCCGACCGTGAATTTTTTCTTTTTTTTAGCGCTTTGATTTCCATCGCGCATCCTCCGTCAAGGTAAAAATATAATGGAAAAGCTCTTGTTCCGATGAACAAGAGCTTTTCTGGCGGAGAAGGAGAGATTTGAACTCTCGCGCCGGTAAAGCCAGCCTACACCCTTAGCAGGGGCGCCTCTTCGACCTCTTGAGTACTTCTCCGTGAAGTTGCAGACCGTCGTTTGGTAGTCTGCCGAATTATTATATCAAGTTTTCTCCGCTTTGTCAAGGCTTTTTCCGAAAAAAGAGAAAAAAACGGCGTGAATGGGCGCAAGGCAACACATCGGGCGATGCGGGGCGTGAGAAAACCGCGAAAAAATCTCTGTACCAACGGCAAAGCGCAGAGGGGCGTGAAAAATCCCCCGGGCGAAAAAGCGCGAAAATCGCGAAAAAGGGCTTGCTTTTTCGCGCGCGGCATGATATACTTTTAGCAAAAATATGACGGTTGCCGCTTTTTCGGTTTTCGCGCAGGAGGGGCGGCGGTTTCGGTTCGGAGGATTTATGGTACAGATTGCGATTCTCGGCTTCGGCGTGGTGGGGGGCGGCGTCGCCGACCTGCTCTGCGAGCGGGCGGCGGAAGTCTCCGCACTCGCGGGGGACACGGTGAAGATCAAATA
>CALAFS010000005.1 GCA_937892405.1 uncultured Clostridia bacterium | reverse complement strand
CCGGGAACATTGCCATAAGATCCCTTTCCGACGAAAGTCACCGTTTGCTTTCGTCTTTTCGTTTTGCTTTCGGGCGACGGTCAAATCTTCCGCGCCCCGACGGTTGTCCTTTTCACGGAAGAGGCATTCCGTGACAGAAGCCCCGGGCGGTAAGCGGGGCTTTTCTTCCTATTTTTCTTTTTTCTCCGTTTTGGGTGCCGCGGAGGATACGGGCGCCGACGCCCGCCGTCTGACGGTCAGTCCGGACCACAGAACGATGATGATCTGCGCGGGAATCCCGAGCAGGAAGACAAGCCAGATGTCGAGCGAAATCAACATCAGCACCGAGAGGTAAATCGCGGCAAGGAGTGTCCAGACAAAGAGCGAAATAATCAGATAGTTCCGCTTCTTGTTCCCCCAAATGGAATTGAAGATCAGAAGAAGCAGAAAGCTGACAGGCACGGAATAAACATACAGAAGCCACATCGGAAAGTTCCCGCCCGGAGCGGCAAGCTTGATGACGACGAACAGAAAGGTCGCGATCAGCCAGACAAGCGACACGGCAAGCATCGTCACCAATGTGCGGTTGCGCCGCAGGACGGCGGGCACCGGTTCTTTTTTGTAATCTCCCGCGTCATGCTCTTCCTTCAGAAAATAATCCACGCTCACGCCGAAGATATCGGCGAGCCGCTTCATGACGACAAGGTCGGGAATCGACTCTCCCCGCTCCCATTTTGAGATGGCTTTGTCGGAATAGTTCAGCATTTCGGCAAGCTCGAGCTGCGTCACCTTTGCTCCGGTGCGAAGCCCGGCGATGTTGCGCCCGATGATCTCCCTGAGGTTTTCGGTCTCGTCCATGTAAACTTTTGTTCTCCTTCCCGCCCTTTACCCGTTCTCTCAAAAAAGTAGAGACGACAGAATCTTGCGGTAGAATCCTTCTACCGACCGTTTTTTCGCCGCTCGACAGGGGATTTTCACACTGTTTCTTTGATTATAACATGCTTTTTATCAAAAATCAAGGGGATTTACGCAAAATTTCAGGCTCTACTCACAGTAGAGTTGTGATTTTTCCACTCTACCGTCTCGGAATTCACGGTAGATTGCGGGTGAACAGAGAGTCGAGGAAAAATCCGCACAAGTAGCGTGACTTTTTTCGCATTGTGGGGTATACTGTTATCACGGATGAAAAAGAGCCTGCCGAAGGAAGATGCGTACCGCATCTTCGCCTCATCGGTGTGCACCGACAAAGCCTTTCGGGTACGCCGAAAACATCTTTGAATTGACAAAGCACACCGACCGAGTTTTCCGAAGCGTCGAAAGCATCTTGTTGATTTATCAAAACGGTATGACTCCTCTTCCGTGGATGCGTCCGGAATTCTCTTATGATTCCCTGCGCTCACCTCTTTTCGAAAAACGATTATCATCCTTATAAAAAAACATAAAGAAAGGAACGGCGTTGCCCGCACACTCCCGCGTCACGCAACCGCCAAGGTATCCATCATGAAAAAACTGCTGATTTACGGCGACTCCATTCTTCGCGGAATTACCTATTCCGAAGAAGCAAAAAAACATAAGCTCTGTGCCGGTTACAAGCTCCCCACCCTCGCGGCGCTCGGGTACGAAGTAGTCAACCACTCCCGTATGGGCGCGACGGTCGATCGCGGTCTTGATATGTTCGATTACACGATCGCCGAATGTGACAGAGACAGCACCGTGATCTTCGACTTCGGCGGCAACGACTGTGACTACGACTGGGCGGCGATCTCCGCCGATCCCCTCGCCACACACCTGCCCCATACCCCCGAGACAAAGTTTTGCGAAACCTACGGTAAAATGCTCGACCACGCGCTCGCCACGGGTGCCGAGGTCTACATGTGCAACCTCGTCCCCATGCTCCCCGAGCGTTATCTCTCCTTTATCTCCAAAGAGCGCTCCCGTGAAAATATCATGTCCTGGCTCGGCGACATCACAATGCTTTACCGTTTCCAAGAGCACTACAACCTGATCGTCGAAGACATCGCCCGTCGGACGGGTTGCCCGATGATCGACCTGCGTACGGACTTCCTCCTTTCGCACCGCTGTGCTTCCCTGATCTCCCTCGACGGTATTCACCCGTCGGAAGAAGGTCACGATCTGATCGAGACGCTCCTGCGCGAGCGTCTTGCCAAAAGCACTACTGCCGAAAAAATGGCATGATTCTTCGCGCACATAATCCGAGAAAAACGACAGCCTGCTCCGGCTGTCGTTTTTTGCTTTGCTTTCGCGCCAAAAGTGTCCCCGCGCTCTTGAATTCTTATCAAAAACATGGTATAATGGATAAAATTCAAAAACAAAAAAATCGGACAAGGAGGCACTTTATGAGCACGCAGGTTTATACATTGCATATTGCTTATGATAATTTTGAAAATAAGATATGGCGGACTGTCGAAATCTCGGGCAATAACACTTTGGCACAGGTCGGCTATCTGATTTTAGCAACTTTTGATACGCTTGCGTACCATGCTTTTGAATTCACATATAAAAACACCGCCTATGCTCTGCCCATGATTTTAGAGGAAGAGCCAATCGAAGGTGCCGTTGATTCTACCCGGATAAAGCTGCGCCGGCTGGGGCTTTCTGTCGGCGATCGCTTTGAGATGGAATATGACTACGGTTGCCCGCAGATTTTCAAAATCCGTGTGGACGCCATCACCGAGATGGAACACGGACGCGGAAGACACTATCCCTATATCCTTGACGGTCGGGGGCGTGGCATACTGGACGATGTTTCCGCAAATGACTTCGGCGATATCATCGCGCAGATCGACGCCGCAGGAAAATCCGATTATCATGTCGAGCGGGACGGCTCCGATGTCGTTTGGGATTATCGGGAATTTGATATTGAATACGAAAATATTTTTTTGAAAGAGACTGTCGCAATGATACGGGAGGGCTATGAGTGCGAAGAATAAAAATCATTTGAAATATATAAATAACCGACACGGGCAGCGATATTCCCGGCATTGTCGCTGTGATGGGGCGCCCGGAGGTTGCCCGCTATCTGAGTTTTGACGAGCAGAATTATTGGAATATGTTACCTCTGCGGAAATTATCCGCTGTCGTATGTTCTCAATGCCCTTTTCCGCGCTTTCCCGCATATTACGACCCGGAGACGGGCACCGGCGTTTCGAACCAAAGATTTCAGAGCTGGAACCTGCTCGCCTACAATATGGCAAAGCGTCTCGGATAACCCGTGGATTTTATCAAAAGCCGCCTTTTACGGAATTTTTCGTTCCGTGGAAGACGGCTTTTTTACGCCTTTCGACCATTTTCGGAAAAATCGGATTGTTTTCCGAAAATCTATTGACAATCCTCCGAAAAAGGTGTATGCTATATTATGAACGCGTTCATATAACGCCGATTCTTCTGACGGAGTCTTGAAAATATGCCGAAAGTCATCGAAAATGTCCGCGGGCAACTGCTCACGGAAGCAAGAAAACAAATCTCGGAGCAAGGGTACGCAAAAACGACCATACGCTCCATCGCAAACGGGTGCAAAATCGCCGTCGGGACGGTATACAACTACTTCCCGTCGAAGGAAATGCTGATCGCCTCCTTTGTCGCCGACGACTGGTATCGCTGCATGAAGCCCTTTCACGAGACGCCCCCGCGGGACGCGGAGGATGTTCTTCACAGAATTTACGACATGCTCCGCGGCTTCTCTGCCGAGCACCGTGCGCTCTTTACCGACCCGGACGCGGAAAAGGCGTTTTCCGCCATCTTCTCGACACGGCACCGACAGCTTCGCGATCAGCTCGCCGAACTGATTCTTCCCTTTTGCACCGGCGACGCCTCCCCTTCGTTTCTCTCATCCTTCCTCGCGGAATCCGTTCTGACTTGGACGATGGCGGGCGAGTCGTTCGACAGGATCTTCTCCGTTCTCGGAAAACTCCTCCCAAAACAGGTAATAAAAAATGAAAATATAAAGGAGACAAATCATGAGCAGTTTTGAAAACCTTCGCATCGTTGACAACTTCTATCAGACCTCTTTGTTCTTCCCGATGCCGACCGTCATCATCAGCACGCTGTGCGAGGACGGATCGACAACCCTCGGTCCCTATTCTCTGGTGCAGCCTTACTATGTGGCGGGCAAGGACTTCTACGCCATGCTGTTAAGTTGCCGCAACTCCTCCAACACCGCGCAGAACATTCTGAGAAACGGCAAGTGCACCCTCAACTTCATCGACGACAACCCGAAGTCCTTCAAGGAAGCCGTCAAGCTCTCCTGGCCGGGTGACAAACCGTCCGACAAGATGCCGAAGTGCAACTTCCGCCTCGAAAAAGGAATCACCGAAGAAGAGACGGGCGAAAAGCGCCCGATGGTTCTGACCGACGCCATTCAGGCAATCGAGTGCACCTGGGTGCGCGAGCTGGACGGCGCGGACAAAGACCAGCCCGGTCAGCTCTCGGGATATGAGCCGCCCTATCACGACTTCAACGGTATCACGAGCAAGTTCGGCGCGCACTTTATTCTCCGCGTCGACAAGATCCTCATGAAGAAAAAGTACAGCGACGCCATCATCAACGGTGTGCGTGCCAAGGACTTCCCGCCCCTGCCCGTCGACTACGGCTACCGTGACTCGAAGAACTTCTGGTTCCACAGAAAAACACGCATGAGAGCCGAGCTTCTCCAGGTGCGTAAAGCGTCGCTCGAGTCCGTCCGCTATGCGGCAGACCGTGCAGATGATAAAGTTAAGTTTACAGATGACGCACTTGAGAGCATTCTCGGCGTGCCGCGCGTCTTCCTCCCGGTGGTACTGCGCGGGTGCGTCCAGTGGGCAAAAGAGAACGGCGTCGAGCTCGTCACTGCCGAGCATATGAAGATCATCAACGACAAGCGTTCCAAAGAAAAGAACAAGAAATAAAGGAGACAGAATATGAAAATCGTATTGGCGGGTGCCTTCGGCAATCTCGGCTCCGAGATTCTGAAAGCGCTGTGCGCGGCGGGACACGAAGTGGTCGCCGCCGATCTGAAAGAAACCGCTGTCGCGGGGACGGAGGGCAAATACCGCTTCGTTAAGATCGACGCGACAAACCCCGAAACGCTGAAAGGACTTTGCGACGGAGCGGACATCGTCATCACCACGATGGGACTGACCGGCGCGTCCACGAAATTTACCTCTTACGACATCGACTATCAGGGCAACCTGAATCTTTACAAGGAAGCCGCGAGCGCGGGGGTCGGAAAATTCAACTATGTCTCCGTCATCTCCTGCGACGAGCCGGGTGCGGAAAAGGTGCCCATGCTCCACGCGAAATATCTCTTTGAAGAAGAGATCAAAAAACAGCCGATGGATTATGTCATCTACCGTCCGACGGGATATTTCTATGACATTGCCAAAGTCTTCAAGCCTTATGTGGACAAGGGCGAGATGCAGCTCCTCAAGGGCTACGGACATGTGCGCGCCAATGTCGTGGACTGCCCGGACTTCGCGGCGTTCATCGTCGCGCATATGTGCGACAAGAACGCGACCTACAATGTCGGAGGAAAAGAAACCTACTCCTACGAAGAGATGGCGAAGATGTGCTTTGACGCCGCGGGAAAGCCCCTGAAGATCAAGTGGGCACCGAAATGGCTCTTCGGCGTCCTCGCAAACCTGCCGAAAATCAAAAAGGCGGGCAAGCACGACATCATTCTCTTCTCCAAGTGGACGCTCAGCCATGACCTGGTCGGCGACACAAAGACGGGCGACGCGAGCTTTGCCGCCTATCTCAAAGACTATTTCGGAAAGGGAGGTAACCGATAATGCCGTGGGGTCTTCTCGGAATTCTTCTTGCCGTGTGCGGCGTGATGTGCGCTGTCGGCTTCTATAAATTCGTATACTTTCTTTCGATCGGCTACGGCTTCGCCATTGCGGGCGGCGGGATCGCCGTCTTCATCATGTACCTTGTGAACCCGACGGCGACGCCCCTCTTCCTCGTCCTCTTACAGCTCGCGCTCTTTCTTCTCTACGGCGCGAGACTCTCGGGTTTCCTCCTCGCTCGTGAGCTTAGGAACGCGTCGTACAAGAAAACCGATGTGGCGAAGAGCACCCTCTCCAAAAACACGGAGAAGAAAATGCCCGTCTTCGTCCTCGTGACGATCTGGATCGCCGTCTCCGTCCTCTATGTGGCGCAGGTCAGCCCGATGCTCTTCCGCATCGTGAACGAGTCGACCGATGTGGTTCTCCCACTCGTCGGCATTGCGATTTCGGTCTTCGGCATTGTGCTCGAGTCTGCCGCCGACGCGCAGAAATCCGCGCAGAAGAAAGAGCGTCCCGACATGGTGGCGACCCAGGGACTTTACCGCATCGTCCGCTGCCCGAACTATCTCGGCGAGATCATCTTCTGGACGGGCGTCTTCGTCAGCGGGATCACCACTTATACGGGTGTCGGTCAGTGGATTGTCGCGATCCTCGCCTATGTTTCCATCGTTTACATCATGTTCAACGGTGCCCAGCGTCTCGAAAAGCGCCAGATGAAGCGCTACGGGGACAATGAAGAATATAATACCTACGCGAACAAAACGCCCATTCTTCTGCCCCTCGTGCCGATCTACCATCTGAACAAAAAGAACTGACGGAGGAATCTTTTATGAAAGACTTTACCGTACCGATGGCGCTCGCGGACTTCCTCCCCGTGCTTCTCTTTGCGGCGGCGTCCGTCCTCCTCATGCGGGATCTTTACAACAAGATGAGCAAGGGTGCCTTTGCCCTCTTCGCGGCGGGCACGATTGATGTCATTGCGGCGGGTGCGCTGAAGGCTACCTATAAACTCCTCTACGCGCTCGGGCTCTGCGACTTTGAAGCGCTGAGCAATGTCTTCTTCCCTCTCCAGTCCCTCGGCTTTCTCCTCGCGGGGATCGGCGTGCTCGCCATGCTCTGTCACAAGCAGAGCGGCAAAACGGCAGCCGCCGTGGCACCCCCTCTTTTCAGCGGAACCTTCGTGTTCGTCACGCTGATGGTGCTCGGTCTCGGACTGATGAACGCGGTGCTCTCGGTGCTGGCGGTGAAGATGAAGAAGCCTCTTCTGATCCTTCTCTTCGTCCTCTCCTTCGTCTGCTCTCTTTGCATGGGGTATCTCTCCTCGAGAGACTTCACCGAGGCGGCGATGAACTGGATCGCCGAGGCGGTCAACACCGTCGGGCAGGGCGCGCTCCTTGCCGGCGCCATTCTTCTTCGCAAGAACGGCCTCTCGGATCTCCGCCTCCGCGACGAAGAGGTCGCATAAGCGAAAAAAGCACTTGTATTTTACAAGTGCTTTTTTCCTTGACTTTCCTCTGAAAATGTGTTACAATTTCTACCGTACTTATTTTATTTATGTAAGGAGATTTTTTCATGTTATACACCCTCGAAAACGAAAATCTCACCGTCAAAATCTCGGATCACGGCGCCGAGCTGTGCTCGGTGATCGACCGCGTGAGCGGCAGAGAGTATATGTGGCAGGGGAACCCCGCCATCTGGGACGAGCACTCGCCCCTGCTCTTCCCCTTCTGCGGCAGGCTGAAAAACGCGGAATACACCTATCACGGGAAGACCTATCACATGGAGCTCCACGGATTTCTCAAGGAGACCGACCTTCAAGCCCCGGTGGTGAGCGGAAATACCATGACCTTCACGCTCACCGAAACCGAAGAGAGCCTCGCGCACTATCCCTTCCGCTTTACCCTCACGCTCATCTACCGTCTTGAGGGCAGAACGCTCTCCCTCTCTGCCACGGTGAAAAACACGGGGGACGAGACGCTTCCCTTCGCCTTCGGCGGGCACCCTGGCATCGCGATCCGCATGGAAAACGACGATATCGCGGCGGGTACCGCGGTGCATTTCGACGGTGATGTGTCGAATGCCGAGGTGCATCCTCTGATCAACGGTCCCTTTACCTCGCCGGTCGGCAGACCTTTCCCGATCGAAGACGGAGCGATCCCGCTTGACAATGCTCTGCTCGACGAATACAGAACCGTCATTCTGAAAAACATGCCGAAAACCGCGACCCTGACGCAGACGGACGGGCTGAAGGTCAGTCTGACCCGCAGTGAGACGCTCCCCTACTTCTGCCTCTGGAAGAGCACGGCAAAGGGTGCGGACTATATCTGCCTCGAGCCGTGGTCGGGCACGCCGAACGACGGACTCTCCGACGAGGTGCTCGAGGTGCGCCCGGGGCTCTGCCGCGTCGGTGCGGGCGAGAGCGAGAGCTTCTCCTATGCTTTAACTTTTTCCGATGAGGGAGCAAAACATTGAAAAAACTTTTCCGCTTCATGAAGGGGTATGAGAAGGACTGTATTCTCGCGCCCCTGTTCAAACTGCTCGAGGCATCGCTCGAGCTGATCGTCCCGCTGATCGTCGCCGCCATCATTGACACCGGCATCGCGGGCGGGGACACCGCCTATGTATGGCGCATGTCTCTCCTTCTCGTGCTCTTCGGACTTGTCGGTCTCGGCTTCTCCGTCACGGCGCAGTATTTCGCCGCAAAGGCGGCGGTCGGCTTCTCCACGAGGACGCGCCACGCGCTCTATGAGCACATCGGCACGCTTTCCTACACCGAGATCGACACGCTCGGCACCTCCACCATCATCAACCGCCTGACGGGCGACACGGGACAGGTGCAGACGGGTATCAACCTGACGCTCCGCCTTCTGCTCCGCTCACCCTTCGTGGTCTTCGGCGCGATGATTATGGCGTTCACCGTCGATGTCCCTTCGGCTGTCATCTTCACGGTGGCGATCCCCGCCCTTGCCGTGGTGATCTTCGGCATTATGCTCCTCTCGATCCCCCTCTACCGCAAGGTGCAGACGAAGCTCGACCGTGTGCTCCTGAAGACGAGAGAAAACCTCGTCGGTGCGCGCGTGGTGCGTGCCTTCGCCAAAGAGGACACCGAGATCGAAGAATTCAGGGAAAAGAACGGTGAGCTCTGTGCCGAGCAAAAGCATGTCGGCAGGATCGGCGCTCTTCTGAACCCTCTGACCTATGTGATTATCAACCTTGCGATCCTCTGGCTGATTCACACAGGTGCGCTCCGCGTGGACGCGGGTGTCCTGACGCAGGGCGCGGTCATCGCACTCTACAACTATATGTCGCAGATCCTCGTCGAGCTCGTCAAGCTCGCGAACCTGATTATCAACATCACAAAATCCGTCGCCTCGGCGAAACGGATCTCCTCCGTCCTCGCGATGAGCTCCTCACAGACCTACGGCACCGAAACCGAAGGACTCACCGGGGCGCCCGCCGTGGAATTCTCGCATGTCGCCTTCCGCTACAAGAACGCGGGCGCGGAATCTCTCCTGCCCGTCACCTTTACGGCAGAGCGCGGAGAGACGATCGGCATTATCGGCGGCACGGGTGCGGGCAAGACGACCCTCGTCAACCTGATCCCCCGCTTCTATGACGCGACCGACGGTGAAGTGAAGATCGAGGGCAGACCGATCGGCGAATACTCCCGCGAGGCGCTCGCGAAGATGATCGGCGTCGTCCCCCAGCGCGCCGTGCTCTTCCACGGCTCGGTGAGAGACAACATGCGCTGGCGCGACGAAAATGCCGACGACGCCGAGATTTACCGTGCGCTCGATATGGCGCAGATCAAGGACTCCGTCGAGGAAAAAGGCGGACTTGACTTCTGTCTCGAGGAAGGCGGCGGCAACCTCTCCGGCGGTCAGAAACAGCGTCTCTCCATCGCCCGCGCCCTTGTCGGGAAGCCCGAGATCCTGATCCTCGACGACTCCTCCTCCGCCCTTGACTACGCGACCGACGCGGCACTCCGCCACGCGATCCGCGAAGGCAGCGGCGGCGCCACCGTCTTCATCGTCTCACAGCGTACCGCCTCTCTGATGCACGCGGACAAGATCTTAGTGCTTGACGACGCGGCACTCGTCGGTATGGGCACGCATGAAGAGCTGCTCCGCAGCTGCGATGTCTACCGTGAGATTCATGAATCCCAGTTCGGAAAAGGAAACGACGGAAAGGAGGAAGAAGTCCGTGCGTAAAAAGAATCAAAACAAGGTGCAGACGGATTCCGAGACGATGAAAAAGATCTTTTCTCTTCTTCGTCCGCACGCAGGGAAAATCATTCTCTCCCTTTTCTTCTCTCTGATTTCGGTCGCGATGACACTGACGCTCCCGATCCTGATCGGGCAGGCAATCGACGCGATTGTCGGCGAAGGCAATGTCGATTTTGAGAAAATTGTAAAGATTATTTTACAATCTGCCATTTTAATTGCGGGGACGGGCATTGCCAACTGGCTTCTCGCCGCGCTGAACAACCGCATCACCTTCTCCATCACGCAGGATATGCGGAACGCGGCATTCGCCAAGATCGAGCGTCTTCCCCTCTCCTATATCGACACGCACGCGCACGGTGACACGGTGAGCCGTATCACCACCGATGTCGAGCAGTTCGCCGACGGTCTTCTCCTCGGCTTTACCTCCCTCTTCACGGGAATTCTGACCATTCTCGGCACCCTTGTCTTCATGCTGACGATCGACTGGAAGATCACTTTGGTCGTCGTCTGCCTGACGCCGCTCTCCCTCTTTATCGCCCGCTTTATCTCCGGGCGCACGCACGCGATGTTCGTCGCACAGACGAAGACGCGCGGCGAGCAGACCGCCTATATCAACGAGACGGTCGCCAATCAGAAGGTCATCAACGCCTTCTGTCACGAGAAGGCGGCACTGCGTGAGTTCGACGAGATCAACGGCAGACTCGAAAAATTCTCCCTGCGCGCGATGTTCTTCTCCTCCCTGACCAATCCGACGACCCGCTTTGTCAACAGCACGGTATACGCGGCGGTCGCCCTCACGGGTGCGCTGACCGTGATCTCTACGGCGGGGGCGGCGGTGCCCTTCACGGTCGGTTCTCTCTCCGCCCTTCTCGCGTATGTCAATCAGTATACCAAACCCTTCAACGAGATCTCGGGCGTCGTCACCGAATTTCAGAGCGCGATCGCCTCTGCCGCCCGCACTTTTGAGCTTCTCGATTCGGCAGACGAGCTGCCCGACGCGAAGGACGCCGAGGTGCTCACCTCCCCCGAGGGGAATGTCGCTCTCAAAAATGTCGCCTTCTCCTATGTGCCCGAGCGCCCGCTGATCGAGGATCTGAACCTCACGGTTCCCGCCGGTGCGAGAGTCGCGATCGTCGGTCCGACCGGGTGCGGCAAGACGACCCTCATCAACCTGCTCATGCGCTTCTACGATGTGAAGGGCGGCGAGATCACGATCGAAGGAAAGGATATCCGCGCCCTGACGCGCGAGAGCCTGCGCAAAAACTACGGCATGGTCCTGCAGGATACCTTCTTAAAGAGCGGCACCGTGCGCGAGAACATCGCCTACGGCAAGCCGGAGGCGACCGAAGAAGAGATCATCGCGGCGGCGAAAGCCTCCCATGCGCACAGCTTCATCAAGCGCCTTCCGAAGGGATATGACACCGAAATCGGAGAAGACGGCGACAACCTGTCCGCCGGGCAAAAGCAGCTGCTCTGTATTACCCGCGTCATGCTCACCCTTCCCCCGATGCTGATCCTCGATGAGGCGACCTCCTCGATCGACACCCGCACCGAGATCCGGATTCAGAAAGCGTTTGCCGAGATGATGCGCGGGCGTACGAGCTTTATCGTGGCGCACCGCCTCTCCACGGTCAGAGAAGCCGATGTGATCCTCGTCATGAAGAGCGGGCACATCATCGAACAGGGCACGCACGACGAGCTGATGGAAAAGGGCGGCTTCTACCGTCACCTCTACGACAGCCAGTTCGCCCACTGACCCACTGTAAAATCCATGAAGAGCCGCCCGCGACGCCGATCAGCGTCGGGGCGGTTTTTCACTGCACCAAAGGGGCAAAATCTTCTCCGGGCGTTGACAAAATGCGGACGGTATGGTAGAATAAGGACGGCAGGGACGCGTCCTTGCTCTACGAAAGAAAAGAGGTAATATATTGTGAGAATCGGCGTCTGCGTAACCTCCCCCAATGAGTATCGGCTCGTTGCCGAAAACGGCTATGATTATATCGAAACCCGCTTTATGTCCATCGTCGGTGCGAGCGACGAAGAATTTGAAGCCATGAAGAAGGCACAGGCGGCATGCGGTCTGAAGATCGAGGCGTGCATGTGCTATTTCCCCGGTACAATGAAGCTCTATGCCTACGATCCCGAGACGGGCGAGGCGACGGAAGACTTCGCCGAGGTCGAGAAGAATGTCAGAGAATACTCCGAGCGCGGATTTGCAAGAGCCGCACAGCTCGGGCTGAAGGTGGCGGTCATCGGCTCGGGCGGAGCGCGCAATATCCCCGCCGACATGAAGCGCACCGTCGCCGAAGCGCAGTTTGCCCGCGTGCTCGAAATCTGCGGTGAGGTCGCCGCGAAATACGGCGCGATCGTCGTCATCGAGCCGCTGAACCGCGGCGAGACGAATTTCATCAACACGCTGGAAGACGGACTGAAGGTCTGCGGCATGGTGAAAAGCGATCATGTCTTCGTCCTCAACGACTTTTATCACTCGATGAAGGAAAACGAATCTACCGAATGGCTCGCGAAGGCGGGCAGTCGCCTGCGCCATGCGCACATCGCGAACGAAGAGAGAACCTGTCCCACGCTCGAAAAGGACGGAGAACGCCTTCTTCCCCTCGTCAAGGCACTGGTCGACGCGGGATATGACGGGCGCCTGAGCTACGAATGTGCTCTCCTTCCCGATGTGGAGACGGCAATCAAAAACGCACGCTCCATCACCGACGCCTTCCGTGCGCTGAAGGCGGATTGATCTTCTCTCCGCGCGATAAATCTCCGCATATTGAAAAGCGAAAAATCCCCCGGGCGAACGCATATCCGATGCGTCTGCCCGGGGGATTTTCTATCATTTTGTCAAAAGTTGTTTACTTACTCATCACATAGAGGAAGCCGAGGTAATTGCAATATGCCTGCGACACGGCGTCGTTGCCGGCGTCGGAAATGTAGTCGTTCAGCGTGAAGGTGAGCTTCGCCTTCTGCACCTTATCCGTGCCGAGAAGGGTCAACGTGATCTTTCCGCCGCGGGTGCCGGTCAGGACGACGGCGTCCTCGCCTTTGGTATTCACGCCGTTTGTGAAGAGCAGGGAGGTGGTCGTAATAACATCGTTGCCGCTCTTCTTGTAGGAGAGGGTGACATATCCGGAGAAGCTCTCGGAGAGCTCTATAATCAGCCCCTTGCCGCCGACGGCGTCAAGACGAACCGAATCGACCTCTGCCCCGTCGGGGATCAGTGCGGCGGCGGACGCCGTCACATCGGGGATCTGACGGTCAAGCTCGAGGATCTGCGCGCTGTTCAGAACGGAGATCGCCTCCGCCGAGCGGAGAATATCGGAGAGCTTTGTCATCGTCTCCTCGGGCGTCGTCTCGGGCGCCGCAGCAGAGACAAAGGAGAGATAGTGCAGGAGCAGTGCCTTGTCCGTATCCGACGCATCGGACGCGAGAAGGGTCTCTGCATAATCCAGCACAGAGAAAGACAGAGTATTCGTGAAATTACTCTCCTCGATCACGCGGAGCGTCACGCCGAAGGTCAGAGAAATCGGAGAAAGAATGTCCTTTACGCCGAGACTCGTCACCTCAAGCACATAATAACCCACGCCGTCGACCGTCTCTTTTCCGCGGGAGGCGAGCTTTCTCGTCGAGCCGTCGGGATAGGTCACATCGTTGTACCAGAGATTGACGGCACTGTTTGTCAGAGAAGTCGGGAAATACAGGAGGAAATCCACGCCCGCGTGCATGCGGAGCTTTGCCTTCATCGTCACTTCGGGGCGTCCGCCGAGGGAGGAAGCGACGAACTCGGTGTCGCCGGTCAACGGCTCAATGTCGGGAAATTCATAATAATAGTCACCGTAAGGATTTGTATCTTCGGTATAGCGGGGCGTCGTCCCGATGATCCAGCGGTCGGTCGATACTCTGCCGCCGACCCAGACGAAATAAGACTCGCCCGTCTCCTCGTTGAAACGCTCTTCCTGTTCCCCACCGACACGCCATGTCACCGTCGCGATGTCCTCTTCCTTGGCAAAGCCGTAAGCGGGCATATAGGTCGTGGTCTTATCGAACAGCTCAAAGGGTGCCGAAGTGTTACCGTAATAGTCGTTCAGTTTCCAGTCGACCGTGACGGCGTCATTGGTCTTCGCGTAGACATAGCCTTCCGGAAGACGGATATTCCCGTTCGCGATGTCTTCATCGGAGACGGTGTCGAAGGTGCACCCCTCCTCGATCACGATCTGCCCTTTGCCCGTACCGACGGAAATCAGGCCATCGCAGACAACGGTATTCTTCAGCGTCAGCACACATTCGGTACTCGCAAACTGCGAGGGAGGAATGATGGTACTGCCCGGTGCCATGCCGACCACGACGCATCCGTCACAGTTGATGCGGGAGTTCGTGCCGCTCTGGAAGGAGAAGATCGCGGGGCTGTAGCTTGCGTAGAGTTTGACATCGGTCAGGTTGATGGTGGCGCTGCCGCGCGCCATCAGAAGACCCGAATAGTCGGAGTGGTTGCGGTAGTAATATCCACCGTTGACATTGACCGTCGCCGAAGTCATCGCGTTCACCGCAGAGCAACCGAAGGCAGAAATGTTGTCCCCCGAATAAACGGTCACCCCGTCTGCGATCGGATAGGCGCCGATGTAGACGACCGTCTCCGCACCGCCGGAGGCGTTTACGAAGGGGTTCTGATTTTTCTGATTTCTTGCGAAATATGCCGCGCCGGACTTGGAGGAATAAACATGAAGTTCCCCGCCGTCCGCCTGAGCGAAGCAGGTTTTATTGAGCTGCTGACCCTCGGTGGAATTATCGTCGGGCGTATGGTTTTTGTTGATGATCTTCTTGCCGTTCATATCGACATACAGCGTCTTTCCGTTCTCGACCGAAATCGCATTATATGTACTGATATCCGCCTGAATGACGACGGTCGAGCCGGACGGTGCGAGATACGCAGCGTCCGCCAGCTGTGTCTCGTCATAATAATCCGTCCGCGCCCCATCGGGGGTCGTGATCGAAAATACGACGGTCTGTCCTTCCTCTGCCGATGCGACGGCAAAGAACACGCCCACAAGGAGCGAGAGGAGAAGCAGGGCAACTCCGATTTTTGCGGTTCTTTTCATGGGGATCTCCTTTTGCTTTGGATTTTTTTGCGAAAAATCCCGGCACCGTGCCGGAGGGTCAGAGGGCATAGCGGTTCGTGAAAAGGGGTCGTCTTCTTACGGCGAGCACGGGTGTCAGAATCAGAAGGGTCAGGAGCGAGTAGAATATGTAGCCGCCGACATCAATCCACACATCGGCGATCGCGGGACCGCGCGAGGTGAACATCTGAATCGTCTCGTCAAAAAAGGCGGCAAAAAAGCCGAACACAAACCACCGTCCGAGAAACACCGCGCGCAGACGGTAGGTCGCGGCAAAGAGAACCGTGAGAATCCCGAGCAGACCGAACTCCGAGAAATGCGCGATCTTACGCACATTCGTCAGGACAAAATCGGTTGTCTCGCTGTCGGGAGGGAGAACATCTTCGAGGAAGTCGCGCACCTTGTCGCTCTCGGCGGCGGAATCCGCCGGTGCCTTCGTCGAACGAGCAAAGATAAAACACAGAGTCGCCAAAGCCAAAAGAAGCAATATTACACGCGGCAATGTCAGCTGTTTCATACCGCCTCCGAAATTTACTTATTTTCCGGTGAGATACCGGTCGGGCGAAATGCCCTGCTCACCGAGATAGGCGACGGCGTCGGCAGAGCCGCTCCGTCCCGCCGCGATCATCAGGCGCACCGCCTTGTCTCTCTGAAAGTCGGTGCCGAGACCGTCGGCATAGCATTTGGCATATAAGAACTTGCCCTTCGCGACGAGATCGGACACATAGGTCGCGTCGTGATACGCCGCCGCACGGAACCACAAAAAGGCACGGCGCCCGTCCGCCTCGATGACGGAATAGCGCTCTTCCTCTTCGCGCAGGAGCACCTCCTCGGGCACCTCACCCGCAAGGAGAGGTGTCTCGGTGCGATAGATCGGCGTGTGGAACGGGAGGCGCGAGATCCCGACGATGTCCGGCTCATACAGTGCGCCGATCGTATATGCCATTCCGAGGTAAAGCTGTGCCTCGATACAGCCCGCGGCGCCTGCGGCGCTCATATAGGAAAATGCTTTTTTGAAATTTTTGCTCACCCCTTCCCCGTGCAGGTAGAGGATCGCGAGGTTATAAAGGGAATCTCCGCCGGGAAGATCGCGTGCAAAGGCGAAAAAGCTCTTCGCCTCCGTCGGGTTCTTCTCCGTGCCGTAGCCGTAAAGGAGACACTCGGCATAGCGGAATGCCGCCTCGGCATCTCCCTCCTCCGCGCCCATGCGGAAGAGCTTTGCCGCGCCCGCGTGATCCCCCTTCAGAAACAGGGTGACACCCCGTGCGCTGTCGGTCATATATAACTCCAGTCTGCCGCTGAAAGCGGCAAAGAAAAGGTTCCTGAATTTCCCGATGTTTCCGCAAGGAAACCAAAACCGAGGAAACCCGTTTTCAGAAAAAATCAATTCTGAATTCTTCATTCTGAATTCTGAATTTTCCCGAATTCTTCATTCTGAACTCTGAATTTTCTTGTTTTCCGGAAACTTTACGCAATGGTATACTTCGTTCCCTCTTTGGTGTCGATCAGCGTGACACCGCGCGCGGAAAGCTCGGCGCGGATTCTGTCCGCCTCGGCGTAGTTCTTCGCCGCTTTTGCCGCACGGCGGGCTTCGATCATGGATTCAATGTAGGCGGCAAGCTCGGGATCGGCACCGGTGGGAGCCTCTTCCCTCTCTTCCTTCTCCTGCGCCTTCGCGGCATCGAGAAGTCCGAGACCGAGGACGGTATCAAACTCTCCGATCAGCTTCCGCTTCGCGCCGTCGGAGATCTCCGCCTTCAGCACATCGTAAAGCACCGTCACGGCAAGCGAGGTGTTCAGATCGTTGTCGAGCGCCTCACGGAAGGCGGCGCGGAGCGTCTCCTCCCCTGCTGCGTCGGTCGGGGCGGTATCCTCGCCGAGAGCGGCGATCTTCGCCACGAGCTTTTTATAAGCGGTCGCGGCGTTGTCGAGGTTCTCCCATGTGAAGACAAGATTCTTGCGGTAATGGGACTGTAAGCAGAAGAGACGGTAGACAAGGGGCGAATACCCGCGCTCTTCGAGAAGAGAGACGGTCAGAAACTCGCCCTTTGACTTGCTCATCTTGCCGCCCGCGGTATTCAGGTGATGAACATGGAACCAATAGTGGCACCACGGGTGACCGAAGGCAGACTCACTCTGCGCAATCTCGTTGGTATGATGCGGGAAGGCATTGTCGATACCGCCGCAGTGAATGTCGAGGTATTCCCCGAGATATTTTCTCGCGATGCAGGAGCACTCGATGTGCCAGCCGGGATAGCCGACGCCGAAGGGAGAATCCCATTTCAGCTCCTGATCCTCGAACTTGGATTTTGTAAACCAGAGGACGAAGTCGGTCTTGTTCTTCTTGTTTCCGTCCGCCTCGACGCCCTCACGCACGCCGACGGCGAGATCCTCCTCGTCGAAGTCGTTGAAGACATAGTATTTCTCGAGCTTCGATGTGTCGAAATACACATTCCCGCCCGCGGTGTAGGCGTATCCTTTTTTCAGAAGGATCTCAATCATGTCGATGAACTCGGCGATACAGCCGGTCGCGGGGGCGACGACATCGGGACGCTTGATATTCAGCTTTTCGCAATCGGCAAAAAACGCCTTGGTATAGAAATCGGCGATCTCCATCACCGTCTTATGTTCGCGCTTCGCACCCTTCAGCATTTTATCCTCGCCGGTGTCGGCGTCGCTCGTCAGGTGCCCGACATCGGTGATGTTCATCACCCGCGTCACATCGTAGCCGAGGTAGCGGAGATACTTTTCGAGAATGTCCTCCATAATATAGGAACGCAGGTTCCCGATATGGGCGAAGTGATACACCGTCGGACCGCAGGTGTACATGGAAACCTTCCCCGCGACGCGGGGGGTGAATTCTTCTTTTGTTCTGGTAAGCGAGTTGTAAATACGCATAACGCGTGCCGACCTCCGACCCCGAAGGGGTAAATATTATCGTTTTTATTGTAACAGATTTTCTCTTTTTTGTCAATACGCATAAAAAAGAAAAAATATTTTTCGCGGAAAATAAAAAAAGTGCTTGTACTTTTCGCGAAAATATGCTATGATATATGCTATAATCCTATGATTGGTAATTTGCGCTTTTTTCGGCGCTTCGACAAAAACAGACAAAAGAAAGGACAACGAAACATGATGAATGACAAAGACCCCGCAGAGAAAAACACACCCGCAGAAAAAGAACCGCTCACCGGCTTTCAGCGCGCGGTACCGGTGCTGCTTTTCGCGCTCGCGGTCTTCGTGGCGCTTTGCTTTTTCACACAGAACACGGGGACGCTCGGTCCCATGATCTCGGGGGTGCTCCTCGGGCTGTTCTCCGGTGCCGCCTTTGCCGTGCCGGTGCTGATTATCCTCCACGCGATCTTTTACGCGTCGGACTTCCGCCGCGGAAGACGGCTGACACGCCTGATCTTCTCG
>CALAFS010000004.1 GCA_937892405.1 uncultured Clostridia bacterium | reverse complement strand
ACATCTTCATCCGGCAGTTTCAACTGTGCGGCAAACACATTTGCCTCATATTCCATCTGATTATTTTGCATATCAAACAGGTTGAACTCCTGAAAGCCTCCGCCCTGCATCGCTTCCTGTCTGTGCAGAAAATGATGCCCAAGCTCGTGCGCAAGCACAATGGAGCGCACCGCAGGGTGCAGGTCGCGCTTGATAAAAATAATCGGTTTCCGCATCATGACCGTGTATGCACCCTTTTGCTTTACAAACGGTTGCGGCAGGATCATAATACCGGCGTAAAGGGCAATCCTCTCCGGGTCACGCTCATCATATTTTCGCATGATACGGTTGGCTGTCTGGACTGCGTCCGTTATTCGTGTCATGAAAGTCCCCCTGTATTATATCGTATCTGTCTCATTGCGAATGTCGCTGCTTGTTTTTCTTTGTCGTGTACTTTTCACGATTCTCCGCTTTTACTTTCCAATATGCATCCTGTATCGCCTGCATGAAGGTATCCATATCCTCTTCGCTCATTTCACCGCCGGCAAACAGGGTGCGCACCTCGGTCAATACGGTTTCCGCGCCTTTTTTTCCGCGGGGACCGTATTTTTCGTTTGCCGAAATCACGAATTCCTCTTCGGAATCGATCAGCTCGGAGGTGGATACCCCAAGTACCTTGGCAACCTTGGTTACGCTATCAATATTAGAGGGGCGGCGAACCCCGGTTTCCCAGTTCTGTATGGTGCGGAGAGCCACCCCGCTACGCTCTGAAAGCTCTTTTTGCAGAATATGTGCGTTTTCTCTCGCATTTTTCAGCCGCTGTGCAAAACTCATCGTAAATTCCTTTCGCAAAACACCCACAATTTCGTATAAACCTATTGACAAAACGCAAGCACGGGTGTATAATATCATTGCAACCACTCAATATTGCACCTATATTATACACCGAAACACTCAGTCTGTCAAGTCAATCCACGAAAAAAGAAAAGGAAAATTACAGAAGTTTATTATGAAAAGAGGCAAGGATAAATTCTGCGGAATGATGTAGACATTTGTACCTGTTGCCATCGGCAAAGGAGTAATACTGTGAAAAACGAAAAGAAGGATTCCTATTGGATTCCGAAACAGATGTACTGTCCGAATTGCGGAACACTCAGCATTGGATATCAACGGGAGGGACTGACGGAATTTGAATGCAGTCGCTGCCTGACGGTATTTGTGCGCAGCTACAAGAACCGTCGGCAGGATTTGCTGCTGATTACCATACCGAAAGGAAAGGTCCGCCTGACATAGTGTGTTGCACCAAGGCGGTGTATTCTTTGAAAACTGAATACGGCGAACGACGCATCATGCCTGGCTGAAACAGTGCTAAGTTAAGTCGTGCTTGCAGGTCTCGCCTTGAAATTGGTGTGCAAAGCCAGTTGGCAAAAGCCAAGCATGTAGAAGCCACCGATAGATAGAACATCCCATGGGATAACTGTGGGATCAGTCTGTCTGTCGGTGGCTTTTTTGCTTGTCAACAGATACATACCACACTCGAACGCTCCCGACAGAGAAATCTGAAAGGAGCGTTTTTTATGTTGTCCGTGTGGCAGACCTACATAGCACGATACCCGTAATCTCCGGATTTTTGATTTCAACCACAAATTCAAAAATTCAAGGAGATTACAAAAATGAAAGCATTAAAAGAGTTTGATTACAATCTTTGGACGACCGAAGAGGACGGGGTCAAGAAATATTTTGTCGGAGTTAAGGCAACCGGTGAGGTGACAGAAGTGGATGCTGAAGTTATGAAAGTGCTGCGTAATGAGGAAAAGAAGATGCGCCGCCATATTGAAGAAGAAAGTGAACTCGGAGCACCGTTGTCGCTTGACAGTGCTGCCGGCGATGAAAACAACAGCACATGGATGACTGACACTTATAACTTAGCGGAAGATGTGCAGACGGAAATCATGGAGGTAAATTTCATTCGCTCTCTGTCACCTTTGCAAAAAGCCGTGTATAGATATTGCGTTAAGGGTGGCGGTAGTCCTTCGGATTTCGCCGCCAAGCAGGGTATATCCAAGCAGGCGGTTTCCAATACACTCCGAAAAATCAAAGAAAAAGCAAAAATATTTTTTGCATGACGGTTTACTTTTGCCCGAAAAATGTCCGTTGTCAAGTGAGAGGCGAAACCTCTCTGAAAACTTTGACAACTGAATACCCATTCATCAGGCACATTACCTGCGTTGTATGCGATGAGCGGACAAGCCAAGCTCAAGAGGTGCGCGGTGATCTCCCAAAGGAGGGAGCGATCAACACGATACCTTGAGTGAAGCGGGGTTACTACCCGCGGAGGGCGATGACAAACGCAAGGGACAATGATACTTCCGTAGCAGAAATGCGCGGCTGGCGGAGTACCCGGCAGAGGTGAGATTCCTATGGATTCGGTTCGTAGCCGAACACCTGATGACTTCCCATATAAAGAACACCGGGGGTGTCGAGGACAAATGCGGTGTGTTTGAGCATACGGAAATGAAGTGTTCAGGACCTGTATGCTCTGTACATACCCATTTGCCCACGGGAAGTCAGGGTATTCAGCTACACCGGGAGGGCGTATGAAAAACAGATTACAAAAGATTCTGGAAAGAGAACATCAGGGAAAAGACAATGCGATTGTGAGCCGTGCATTAGAAGAACGGCTCGGCTGTAAAGGAACGATGATCCGCGAAATGGTCAACGAGCTTCGTAGTGCGGGAGTCCCGATTTGCAGTGACAGAAACGGCTACTACATAGCCAAAAGCCGCGAAGAACTTGACCGCACGATTGTGCAGTTAAAAAGCAGAGTAAAAAAGATTCAGTCCGCCATTGACGGGCTGGAAGCGGTCAGAATGTGAAAGGAAGGTAATTACGATGATGACAAGCAGAGAGTTCAGAAGATTGGTTGTAGCGGTGTCGAGCGGATACGCTGCCGCGGACAAGAGAGTGGATGCCAGAAACCGAGAGGAATTTCTGCGGCACGGTAAATGGGCGCTCGGTGTTCTGAAAAGATATTTCCACGATACCGACCGCAATATTGAGCGTTGGCTTCAGGGAGAGAAGTGTGTGTTTCTTGGTGCTGTAACAAAAGCTCCCACGGAAATTCAGATCGGAAACGACCTTGATGCTTTCTTCTATTTTATGCAGTTCTACAAAATGCAGAAAGAGGACAGGGAGCCGGATGAAGATTTTATCGACTACATGGCACTTCTGATTACTCGCAGTCAAAGCAAGGAGTGGGAAGAATGTTAAAGCGGCAGGCAAAACCGGGTGAGGGCGGACAAGTACTTCACACGGAACGGATGAAGATATACCTTGCCGAACTCGGAGAGAAAGCGGATTCATCGGTGCAGGGTGGAACAAGACCGGTGATTGTTTTACAAAACAATGCAGGCAACCGAAGCTCCCCGACAGTCATTGTTGCACCGATTACGAGCAAGTTGGAGAAGCCGCATCTGCCGACTCATGTGGTTCTCGGACAGTCAAACCTGCCGAAACAGTCAATGGTGCTGTTGGAGCAGGTGATGACGATTGACCAAAAGTTACTTATTAAAGAGTATGGAGAGATTGGGGAGCAAGACACGAAGAGCGTGGAACGGGCACTGAAGGTCAGTTTCGGTCTGCTCCATAGTAAGAAGAAAAGACGGAGGAAATGATGGGGCAAGTGCAGGAAAAAACACATAATCAGATGATTTATCTGATGGCAGTTGACATTCTCCGAAGATGGGGCAATTCCGGTAAAGTTCTTTGGGATGTCCTGGAGCGTATCAATCAGAAAAACGCAGAAAAGATGCAATGTGCCGCGGTCGCGTTGCGCTGAATTTGCACATTTAACAAAAGAGATTTTTTCAGATATAATTATGGTCGAAAGGAGCGGAAAGAAGATGACAGACGAAAAAACAAAGATTGTTCAGGTTATTCGTCCGACAAAAGAATTTGCCGGAGAAGCCGGTATCAAGCGATTTGCAGCTTACTGCCGCGTCAGC
>CALAFS010000003.1 GCA_937892405.1 uncultured Clostridia bacterium | reverse complement strand
CTCCGATGAACGGATTGCAAGAACCGGCTCTTCCTCTCCCTCGTTTTCCACGGTGAGATAGCCGTCATAGCCTACCTCTCGCAGTGCCGCGATATAAGCATCGAAAGGTACGGCGCCTGTCCCGAGGGGAACGACTTTGTACCCAGGTTCCCTTGGCGCTTCTTCGGGCTTTAGCGGTGAGGGGGCATACACTTCTTCCGCCGTGAGATCTTCGCGGAGGCAGATGCCGTCCTTCGCGTGTGTGTGCACAATGTATTTTCCGAGCAGACGCACCGCCGCGACGGGATCCTGTCTTACCACCATCGCGAAGTTTGCGGGGTCGAGATTGACACCGACACCCCGTGGAATGTCTTCGACGAATTGTAGGAGTGTGGGAGCGATTTCGGGTCCCGTTTCAATGGCGAGTGTGACTCCGCGGCTCGCGGCATAGTCCCCGCATGCGGAGAGTGCCCGAAGCATAATCGCGTAGCGCGGGTGGCTTTTTTTCGCAGGCAGAATTCCGATATGCGTTGTCACGACTGCGGTTCCGAACTCGACGGCGAGATCGATCGCCGCTTTTGTGCGGCGGATGTTCTCTTCGTTTGCTTCTTCGTTCTCAAAGAATCTGCCGCCGACATCTCCGCAAAGTGCCGATACCTCGAGGTGATAACGGGAAAGAAGCTCTTTGTAGCAAGCCTTCTGCTCTTCACTCATTCCGGGGTGGAACTCCTCCGAAAAGGCGTAAATCTGCACACCGGAAAAACCGCATGCCGCCGCAAGGGCAAGCCCCTCTGAAAGCGGCTTTTTGAATCCGTCAACAATTACACCGATTTTCACTGTTTCTTTCCTCCGTTCATGTCGATTTCACGCTTTTCCTTTGCAGATAAATAGAGGGCGTCGAGCAGACGCTCGCTTTCCATCACGTGCGCAATGTCGCTTCTTGTGCTTTCTCCTCGGAGAAGGGAAGAGATAAAGGCTTTGTCCTCTTCGGCATGCATCTGCGGAATGTCGTATTCGGGCGTGATACTCTCCAGCGTCTCACCGTTCCAATAGGTGAATTTTCCGCCATAGGTAAGACGGGCGCCACCCTTGTCACCGAGAAAGTCGATGAACATTTCTTCTTCGCCGATGTTTTGCGCCCATGCTCCGTTAAAGGAGATCGAAGCGCGCTCGGTACGGATATACCCTGTTACGAAGTCTTCGACATCATTCGTTCCGTGCTCGACATCGGCGGTGTCTTCCGCCCACATG
>CALAFS010000002.1 GCA_937892405.1 uncultured Clostridia bacterium | reverse complement strand
CCTGTCGAATGGTGTTAGCAACTTTATTCTAACAGATTTTTTCTCTTTATGCTCGCTTTTTTTGTTATTTTTTTGAGCTTACCCCAACATTTATTATAGAACCGCTTTTTTGTGCTTTCTCCCCGACGCTGCCTCTATGTCTTGCGCGTACGGATACTTCATTTTCGCACCCCGATCACAGACGCTGCCTGCGCATGATTTTGTGACTGCGCTTCTGTCTTTATTTTATCGTTACTTTATCGACACTTTGCGCCCGCTTTTGCTTTTTATTTTACCGACACCTTGTTTCCGCCTTTATTTTACTCTATCGCATTTTGCCTTGGCTTTTGTACAACGGATCCGCAAAAATTTCACATGAAGTTTGCGGGAGTTCCATGGTCAAGGGGCTTTTGATTAACAGTCATGCGCCCTGCCGAATGAGCGATCGAAAAAATGTCTTTGCGCGGGGCGGATTTTTTATTTGCGTGTGAAAACGAAGAATTTGTAAAGCTCTGTGTGCTTTTTGAAAGCGTTTTTGCGGGAAGGACATATTCTTTTGCTTTGCGTTTTTCTGTATGCGACGGGGCAGAAGCGGAGAGGTGTATTTTTACTTTCCGAATCCGGTGAGTGCCGCATCCACTGCCGCCCGCGTTTTTTCGCTTGCCGGTGCGAGCGGGAGCCGTACATCTTCCGAACAAAGCGAGAGGCGCGACATCGCATATTTGACGGGCACGGGGTTTGTCTCCGCGAAAAGAGCGTGAATCAGGGGGAGCGCCGCGATCTGTCTGAGATAACTCTCGCGGTGCCGTCCTTCAAAATACAGATTGCAAATTTCCGTGATTTCCCGCGGGAAGAGGTTGGACGCGACCGAGATCACGCCGTGTCCGCCGAGAGAAAGCACGGAATAGATCTGCGAGTCGTTACCGGCATACAGCGCGAGATCTTCTCCGAAGGCGGAGAGCGCGAGCAGACGGTCGGCGGAATCCGACGCCTCTTTGATCCCCACGATGTTTTCACATGCGGCGAGTTTTTCGAGCACGGGGAGCGAAAGATTCACCCCGGTGCGCGAGGGGACATTGTAAAGGAGAAGGGGGACATCGGACGCGTCCGCGATCCCGAGATAATGCCGCACTAGTCCCGCATCGGTGCCTTTGTTGTAATAGGGCGTCACGACGAGCACGCCGTCGCAACCGAGAGAGGAGGAGACGCGGGTATGTTCGCACGCCTTGCGCGTGTCGTTGGTGCCGGTGCCGAGCAGAACCTTGCACCGCCCGCCGATCCGATCAATCGCACGGGTGTAAAGCTCATAGCGTTCCCGGTCGGAGAGCGTCGCCGCTTCTCCCGTCGTGCCGCCGATGACAAGCGCGTCGATCCCCGCGGCGATCTGCGCCTCTATGATACCGAACAGGGCGGGATAGTCGATCTTGTCGTCCGAGAACGGCGTAACGATCGCTGTCCCCGCCCCGCGAAACAGGATTTTCTTTTTCATCTTGCTGTCTAACCCTTGAAAAATGTCAGGAATTCGTGTATAATAGATACACTGCTATTATTTTATGAGAAAAACGGATTTTGGAGCAAACATGGAAGAAACATTGTCTCATATCACAAACGAAAGGGTGCCGACTACGCTCTCGACCTCCGACTTTTATTATGATCTGCCGGAGGAGCTGATCGCCCAGTCGCCGAGCCCCGAGCGCGACGGCTGCCGCCTGATGGTCGTCGATCGGAAGAAGGACGGCGTCGAACACCGCGTCTTTCACGACATCATCGACTACCTGCGCCCCGAGGACATGCTCGTCGTCAATTCATCAAAGGTCATTCCCGCCCGCCTTCTCGGCACGGAGGTGAACCGCGGCGGTTCCATGGAGCTGCTCCTTCTCCGCATGCTCGAAAACGGGGAATGGGAGACACTGGTCCGCCCCGGAAAACGGGCGAAGCTCGGCGCCGAATTCTCATTTTCCGACATTCTCCGTGCTACGGTTACCGAAGTGATGGAAGACGGAAATCGTAAAGTTAAGTTTGCGTACGACACCGAAAAGTATAAAAACATCTACGAAGTCCTTGATGCCGTCGGCAACATGCCGCTCCCTCCCTACATCACGAAAAAGCTCGAAAACAAGGACGACTACCAGACCGTCTACGCGAAAGAAGAAGGCTCTGCCGCCGCGCCGACCGCGGGACTTCACTTTACCGAAGCCCTCCTTGAGAAAATCCGTGAAAAGGGCGTCGGCTACGGTGAGGTCACCCTCCATGTCGGACTTGGCACCTTCCGCCCAGTCAAGGTCGAGAAGATCGAAGAGCACCTTATGCACGGAGAGTACTTCTATATCACAGAAGAAGTCGCCGATGAGATCAACCGCCGTCGTGCGGCGGGGGGCAGAATCATCGCCGTCGGGACGACCTCCTGCCGTGTCCTTGAGAGTGCATCGGACGATCGGGGAATCGTCCACCCGATGCACGCCGAGACAAGTATTTTCATCTATCCCGGTTATCGCTTCAAAGCCACCGACGCCCTCATCACGAACTTTCACCTCCCGGAGAGCACCCTCATTATGCTGGTCAGTGCGCTTGCGGGAAAAGAGCGGATGATGAGCGCTTATGAAGAGGCTGTCAGGGAGAGGTATCGCTTCTTCTCCTTCGGTGATGCTATGTTGATTATATAAGATGAAATAACAAAAAGAGCCGGAAGCTACCGCGTATCGCGGGCTTCCGGCTCTTTTTTGTTTTCCCGCTGTTCTGCGGGGAAAGAGGTTTGATTTTAAGGTTCTATAATAAATGTTGGGGTAAGCTCAAAAAAATAACAAAAAAACGAGCATAAAGAGAAAAAATCTGTTAGAATAAAGTTG
>CALAFS010000001.1 GCA_937892405.1 uncultured Clostridia bacterium | reverse complement strand
CGTGAAGTGTAAAAACACCTTTTGATTATTTCTCACACAATTTGATTTTGCCTATATATTTTGATTTTCCATCGGAGGGAGTCAAATTGCGGGTTCATAGGGAATATCATTTGCAAAAAAATTACGCAAGGAATCCTGTAACTATTATACTACAAATGGTATGAGTTCTCAATATCTTATCCCTACGCTTTGCGCATACATTTTTCTCATATGGCAACGCTCAAGTCAATCGGATAACGATTACCCCCCATAAGGATAACGAAATACCCACAAATCCAACGATAACCCCACAAAGATAACGAATACCCATAAATCCAACGAAATATTGTTGGCAACGAAAAAGCGCCACCGCGGAAGAGTATCTGCGATGGCGTTTTTCAGTTGTCCCATGGGCTTGTTTTTCAGAAATGCACCGAAAAAAGACCCGATAAAGCCCATAAAGCAAAAAATAAGGACTACCATTCTATCAAAATAGTAGTCCTTATTTGGTCGGGATGACAGGAGTCGAACCTGCTTGAACTTGCTCCCAAAGCAAGCGGGTAACCGTTACCCTACATCCCGATATTCGGTTTTTTTAGGTCAAATCCGTCAGTGGTCAAATCTGTGGTCAAAAGTTTTTTGCCGAAACATAATCGGCGGAAAAGCGAGGAAAACGGAGATTTTGCGAGCTTTCGGCGGTCGGCTCATCAGGCGGTCACACGCTCCCAAACCACGCGCGCTACCAACTGCGCTACATCCCGGATACTTACACAGTATAGCAAAAAGCGCGGCAAATGTCAAGTGTTTTCCTGCGTTTTTCGGAAGAAAACGGGAGGCGGGAGATACGGAAACGGTTCCTTTTGTGCCGTCGCTTTCAAATTCAGATCAGCACGCCGTTACAGTGGTCGATCTCGTGCTGTATGATCTGCGCCGTGAAACCGGTGAAGGTCTTCTCGCGCTCGGAAAAGTCACGCGTGCGGTACTTCACCCGGATCGTCTTATACCGACGGCATTTTCTCGGCGCGCCGAGAAGGGAAAGACAGCCCTCCTCCGCGTCATAGACGCCGTCCTTTTTGATAATTTCCGGATTGAACATCACGGTATAAACGGGCACGCGTCCGCTTTCGTCAAGGAAAGCGATGATCCGCTTTTTCTCTCCGATCATATTCGCCGCCATGCCGACGCAGCTCTCGCGATGCGCCGTCAATGTCTCGACGAGATCGTCCGCGACGGCGAGATCTTCCCGCCCCGCCTCTGCCGACTTCCCCGCAAGAAAGATCGGGTCGTGTACAAGCGCTCTGACCATGGTTTTCCCTCCCCCGCAATTGTCCATTTCCTACTTATTATAGCACGCCGTCTCGCATAGTGCAAGAGTTTTTTCACTCTTCCCCACACGGGATCCCATGGCGGCGGAAGACTGCCTCGGCTTTTGAAATTTCTTCTTTCGTCGGCAGGCGATCCGGGAGTACATGCGCCATGCCGAGCGCCGCGTATTTCGACGCGGCATAATTATGATACGGGAGGACTCTCACGCGCACCACGGGCGGGAGCGTGGAAAGGAATGACGCGATCGCCCCCGCTTCCCCGTCGTTATACCCCGGCACATACGGGTAGCGGATTTCCACTCTTGCGCTGCTTTTCAGAAGAAATCGCAGATTATCGAGAATGATTTTGTTCGACTTTCCGGTGCATTTTTCATGTACTTTTTCGTCAATCGCTTTCAGATCGTAAAGAAAAGTTGTCGTATGCGGCATAACTGAGCGGATCACTTCCCGCGGAACATATCCGCAGGTATCCACTGCCGTATCAATCCCTTCTTCTCTCATTCTCCGAAGAATGGCAACACACGCCTCGGGTTGCGTCAGACATTCCCCACCGGAGAGTGTAATTCCGCCGCCTGAATTTTCGTAAAATTCCCTGTCACGAAGAAGCACCTCCGTGATCTCCTCCACCGTCATTTTCCGTCCGCTGACGGTAAGTGCCTCCGTCGGGCAGACCGCAGCGCACCGCCCGCATGCCGTGCACTTCTCTCTGTCGATTCTGTGCTCCCCCGCATCGAAAGTGTGGCAGGCGCAGACCTCCCCGCATTTTTGACACCCGACGCATTTATGCCGATAGAACATCAGGCGGGGCTTGCGCCCGAAGGTCTCCGGGTTGTGACACCAAAGGCACCGCAAAGGGCACCCCGAGAAGAAAACCGTCGTGCGGATGCCGTCCCCGTCATGCACGGCAAAGCGCTTGATCTCCGTGATGTCCGCCGTCATCTCTCATGCTCCTCTGCGCGACGAAGATATGCCGCCTGTTCCTTCGGCGAAAGGTTGTTCCAAAGCACATTCCACCCGCAGACACGCACCTGCAAATTCTTATATCTCTCCGGATGCGCCGTCGCGTCCCGCAGTGTCGCGGTGTCGAAGACATTGAACTGTATGCTCATGCCGTCTCCCGCAAGGTAGGTCATAAGAAGCGCCTTCATCACGGAAAGCCCCTCTTTCCCCGACACTGCCGAGGGGTGCAACATAACATCGAGACAGAAGCTCTCCGGATACGAAGAGGGCGCCAAGCGAAGCGCCGAACGGATCAGCGCCGTCACCCCGCTTTTATCCATGCCGACCGAGGGCGAGCCGTTCTTCGACGCCTCTTCCCCTGCGTATCTGCCGTCAGGTGTAGCGCCTGTCTTCGCTCCCTGCCATACGAACTCCATGGCGGAGTGCATCGTGGCTTTGTATACCCCGCCCCGCGCGTTCGGACGGAAGTTGACAAATGCGGAGAAGTGCGCCGCCATCTCCCGAGCGAGCGCGTCGGTCGACGGATCGTCGTTTCCGTATTTATGCACGCTCTTTTTGATTTGGGTGTGAAGGTCTTCCCACCCCGCCCAGTTCTGTGCGAGTGCCTCTCCGAGCTCCGCGAGCGTTACGGTCTTCTTTTCATAGACGAATTCCCGCACCGCCGCCACCGCGTCCACAAGGCTCGCGAAACCGCAGTTGAGCACCGAAGAATTCGAGAATTTCACACCGCTCTGATATGCGTCCTCCCCGCGCTCCAGCGCGTGCAGAATCGTGCCGGAATAGAGATTCGACGGGTTGATGTATGAGAGATATTTCTCAAACCGGAGCGAGCACGCGATCGTCCGCCCGATCAGGTGATCCCACTGTGCGAGCACGGCATTGTAAAAATCGTCAAAGCCCGCAAGCGAGGAAAGCGCGGTCGGCAAGCCGATCTGCGCGCCCGTCCTCCGATCCCGTCCGTCCGTGAAGACATATTCCACCGCCTTCAGGGCGTTGACATAGCCGCTGACCGTAGAGACTTCGTTCCCCCGCACGCCGGTCTCGTAACAGCCGCGGATGTCCATCGTCCGCGCCTCCTCCGCCGTTGCGCCGTAACTCATCACCGCGCGCATCATGCCCGGCTCGCAACAGAAAACAAAAGAGCTGTGCCCTCTCCGGATCAGGTCGAACACCG